>NZ_CP045740.1:3000000-3195000 GCF_009650765.1 Streptomyces sp. SUK 48
GGACTGTGCCCGGAGTGCGCGGGCGCGTGACGCCGTAGCGATCACGACGTGACGGAGGGGGCCACCGGCCCCCTCCTTTTTCGTACCCTGCCCCGAGCACGTCGCATACGACTGCCGCATACGACCGAGGGCCGGAACCCATTTCTGGATTCCGGCCCTCGGCCTTCAGTAGCGGGGACAGGATTTGAACCTGCGACCTCTGGGTTATGAGCCCAGCGAGCTACCGAGCTGCTCCACCCCGCGTCGGTGAACACGACATTACGCGGGGGAGCCGGCGAAGGCAAATCCATTCCACCCCGAGTGACCAGCGCCACTTCCGCCGGGGCCGCCTCCGCCGGGGTCCTCACGCCGACAGCTCCTCGCGCAGCGCGTCCCGCAGCCGGCCCGCCCGCTCGGTGACCTCCGCGGGGCCCAGCTCCGCCGCGCGCGTCGCCCAGCGCTGCCCCTCGTCCAGATCGCCGCGGCGGGCGCAGACCAGGGCGAGGCGCAGGGCGGCGCGGCCGTGCCCGTCGTTCGCCGCGCGCGTCCACCACACCACGGCCTCCGGCTCGCTGCCCTCACGGGCCAGCAGCAGCCCGAGGTTGAACGCGCCGTTGCGCGACCCCGCCTCGGCCGCCGCCCGGTACCAGCGCGCCGCCTCGACCACGTCGCCGCGCGCGGAGGCGAGCATGCCGACCCGCACCTGCGCCCGGCGGTGGCCCTGCTGCGCCGCCCGCTCGTACCACTCCTCGCACTCGGCCTTCTCGTGCGCGCTCTCCCCCAGTTCGTGCGCGGGCCGGGGCGGGCGGCGGGCGTCCAGCAGGGCGGCCAGCCGGTACGCCGCCTCCGCGCTGCCGCCGCCCGCGGCGCAGCGCAGATGCCGCTCGGCCGCCTGCTCGTCACGCTCGCGCAGCCGGGCCATGCCGACCTGGAGCGCGGCCTCGGTGTGCCCGGCCGAGGCCGCCCGCTCGTACCAGCGCAGCGCCATCGTCACCTCGCCGCGCCCGGCGTACAGGATGCCGAGGTTGAAGGCCGCGTCCACGCTGCCCGCCTCGGCCGCCTTGGAGAACCACGGCTCCGCGCCGGAGGTGTCGCCGACCTGGAGCAGCAGGATGGCCAGCGCGTTCGCGGCCTCCCGGTGCCCGGCGTAGGCGGCGCGCCGGTACCACTGCTCGGCCTGCGCGGTGCGCCCCTGCTCGGCGCAGAGCAGCCCGAGGTTGTACGCGCCGTTGTCGTCCCCCGCGTCCAGTGCCGCCCGGTACCAGCGCTCGGCGGTCTGGGTCTCGCCCCGCTCGGCGTGCAGCGCGCCGAGCGCGTTGGCCGCGTTGCCGTCGCCCTCCTGGGCGGCGCGCAGCCACCAGACGGCCGCGCTCTCGGTGTCCCCGGCGTCCCGCAGCAGGAAGCCGAGGGCGCAGGCGGCACGGGGTTCGCCGTCCTTGGCGGAGGTCAGGTACCAGCGCCCGGCCTCCTTCAGCTCGCCGCGCTGCTCCAGGATCGCCCCGAGGTGCAGGGCGGCCCGCCGGTGCCCGCGCGCGGCGGCCTGCCGGTACCACTGCTCGGCCTCCGCGACAGCGTTGTCACCCCCGCTCTCGCCCCGGTCCTCGGCCTCCCGGTCGAGCGCGCGCGCTATCCGGTACGCCGCCTCCCGGTGCCCGCGCTCGGCCGCGAGCCGCATCCAGTGCCCGGCCGCCGCGTCCCCGCGGTGCTCCAGCAGATCGGCGAGCGCGTAGGCGCCGAGGACATGGCCCTGCTCGGCGGACTGGCGCAGCCAGTACTCGGCGGCGGGTTCGTCCCCGCGTTCGCGGTGGTAGCGGCCGAGCGCGTGCGCGGCGGCGGCGGAACCGGCGACGGCGGCGATGCGCCACCAGCCGGCGGCCTCCTCGCCGTATCCCCGCTGGTGCAGCAGGACACCGAGGTTGTTGGCGGCGGCCCGGTCACCGGCCGCGGTGGCGGCCCGCAGATGGGTCTCGGCGCCGTCGAGGTCGCCGCGGCGCAGCAGCATGGCGCCGAGGACGCTGGCGGCCTCCGCGTCACCGCTGCGCGCGGCGAGCGCGAGGCGAACCTCGTCGGCGGCTTCGGCCATGTCGCCCACCTCGTCGCGGACCGGCCCCTCACCGAAAGTCTGTACAAATCGCCCTGACTCGAACAGAGTTGCCTTGTCCCCCATAACGTCCATCGTCGCACCACCCGCAACCTGGGTACACCCGGTATACCCCACCCCGTGAGGTCACTTCAGCGTTTTGTCGACATGCCCACAGGACGACAAGTCAAACACACGGCACCCGACTCCACACGGCGGCGCGGCGGCGGGTCTCTCCCCAACTTGTGTTCACACACGGCGAGTTCACACACGCCATCGGGTTCACACATCACGAAGGCCCGGATCCTTAGAGGATCCGGGCCTTCGTTTTCAGTAGCGGGGACAGGATTTGAACCTGCGACCTCTGGGTTATGAGCCCAGCGAGCTACCGAGCTGCTCCACCCCGCGCCGTTGTGAGCCAACCGTATCACGGCGCGGGACGGTGCTGATCAGCCTTTTCGCCGCGGCTGCTGCGACTGGTCCTGCTTCTGCTGCCGCTGCGCGTCCCGGGCCCGCTCCAGCGCCGCCTTGAGGTCCTTCTGCGCCTTCGCGTACGCGTCCCAGTCGGGTCCGCCGGACTGCTTCAGCGCCCGCTGCCCGGCGTCGAACGCCTTCTGGGCGTCGGCCAGGTCCTGCTGGACGCCCGGATCGCTCGCCGCGGGCGGCGCCTTGGAGCCGCCGTCCGGTGGTCCGGCCGCGGCGGAGCTGGTGCCGAAGAGCTTGTCCAGCGCCTCGCCGAGGGTGTTCTCGAAGGCCGGCGGCCGGTCCCCATAGGTGACCAGCACCTTGCGCTGCAACGGGTACTTCAGTCCCCCGCCGCGTACGTAGACCGGCTCCACGTAGAGCAGTCCGCCGTCCAGCGGCACGGTCAGCAGATTGCCGTACTCCACCGCCGAGTCCCCGCCCTTGAGGTACTTGATCGCGGCGGCGACGTCCTGTTCGGAGTTGAACTGGCTCTGGACCTGCTTGGGCCCGTCGACCGTCGTACTGGTCGGCAGTTTCAGGATTCTGATCTTGCCGTAGTCGCTGCTGTCCGCCTCGGAGTCGACCGACATGAAGGCGCTGAGATTGTCCCGGCCGGTCGGCGTGAACGTCGTCGACAGCGAGAACGCTTGCTTGCTCTGGCCGGGCATCTTCATGCTCAGGTAGTACGGCGGTACCGCGTCGCCCGACTTGTTGGTCGGGTCGTCGGGCACCTGCCACACCTCGCTGCCGGTGAGGAAGGTCTGCGGGTCCGTCACGTGGTAGCGGGTGAGCAGCTCGCGCTGGACCTTGAACAGGTCCTGGGGATACCGGAGATGGGACAGCAGCGCCGGGGAGATCGCGCTCTTCGGCAGCACCGTGCCGGGAAACGCCTTCATCCAGGTCTTCAGCACCGGGTCCTGGGTGTCCCACTGGTACAGCTTGACCTCGCCGGTGTACGCGTCGACGGTCGCCTTCACCGAGTTGCGGATGTAGTTGACCTGGTTCTGCGGGGCCACCACGCTGCGGTTGTCGCTGCCGGCGGTCAGCGAGTCGGCCGTGGTGTCGCCGAGGGTCGTACGGGAGGAGTACGGGTAGCCGTTCGACGTCGTGTAGCCGTCGACGATCCACTGGATGCGGCCCTTGACGACGGCCGGGTAGGCGTCGCCGTCGATGGTCAGCCAGGGGGCGACCGCCTCGACGCGCTCCTTGGGCGTGCGGTTGTACAGGATGCGCGAGCCCTTGCCGATCGCGCCCGAGTACAGGATCTGCGGCTCGTTGAACGCCATCGCGTACGCGGCCCGGTTGAGCGGGTTGTCGAGGTTCACCCCGCTCTTGCCCGCATAGCTGGTGGTCACCTCGCCGTTGTTGTCGGTGGGGTGGTCGATCTCCTTCTGGGGGCCGCCGACGATGGAGTAGGTGGTGGTCTTCTCGCCGTAGTAGACCCGCTGCTCGTAGGTGCCCAGATCGCCCTTGGAGGGCAGGTCGTACTCGGTGAAGACGGGCTGGCCGTCGTCGGCCTCGGTGCCCTTGGCGGCGACCACGCCGTAGCCGTGCGTGTAACGGAAGTGGTCGTTGATCCAGTTGTGCTTCGGGACGCCGTTCAGGTTCAGCTCGCGCAGACCTATGACGGTGTCCTGGAGCTTGCCGTCCTTGGTGGGATAGCGGTCGACGTCCAGGTTGGCGGGAAAGCTGTAGTAGTCCTTCATCTCCTGCGCCTGCTCGAACGTGGGCGAGACGATGTTCGGATCCATGATCCGGATGCTCGCCGCGTCGTTCGCGTCCGCGCGCAGCTTCGTGTCGTCCGTGGCGGTGGACTTGCCGTCGTACGAGGAGACCTTGGCGTCGTCGATGCCGTACGCCTCGCGGGTCGCCGTGAGGTTCTTCTGTACGTACGGGGCTTCCTTGGCCTGCTCGTTGGGCTCGACCTGGAACTTCTGCACGATCGCCGGGTAGAGCCCGCCGATCAGGATCGCCGACAGGACCATCAGGCCGAAGCCGATGACGGGCAGCTGCCAGGTGCGCCGCCACAGGGTGGCGAAGAACAGCAGGGCACAGATGACGGCGATGCAGAACAGGATCGTCTTGGCCGGCAGATAGGCGTTGGCGTCGACATAGCGCAGGCCGGTCCAGTCACCGGTCGACTTGAAGTCGCTGGACTTCACCGCCAGGCCGTACCGGTCCAGCCAGTAGGCGACCGCCTTGAGGGCGACGAACAGGCCGAGCAGCACCGAGAGGTGGCTGGTCGCGGCGGCGGTGGCACGCGCGCCGGGGCTGGTCAGGCGCAAGCCGCCGTACAGGTAGTGCGTGAAGGCGGCGGCGATCAGGCACAGGATGACGGCGGCGAAGCCGAAGGCCAGCAGGAACCGGAACCAGGGCAGCTCGAAGGCGTAGAAGGAGATGTCGAGGTGGAACTTGGGGTCCTTCTGGTGGAAGGGGACTCCGTTCACCCACATCAGCCAGGTGCGCCACTGGCCGGCCGCCGAGGCGCCCGCGATCAGCCCGACCAGGGCGCAGACGCCGACCAGCAGCCAGGTCTTGTACGGCGCGAGGCCCATCCGGTAGCGGTCCAGGCTCTGCTGCTCCATGGACATGGCGCTCAGCGGGGGCCGCAGCCGGTGGGCCAGCCAGATGTTGAGGCCGACCATGACCGCCGCCAGCAGACCGAAGACGAAGAACAGCCCGATCTTGGTCCACAGTGTGGTGGTGAACACGGACGAGTAGTGCACCGACCGGTACCACAGCCAGTTCGTCCAGAAGCCGGCGAACATGCTGAATGTCATACCGAGGACGGCGAGCACGCCCAGCGTCAGGAGCAGGACCCTGACCCGCCGGGATGGTCGGCCCGCCCCCGTCCGTGGCCCCGCTGGGCCCTGGCCGCGGTCCGGCATCTGGAAAGCCAAGGTGCGCCCCTCGAAATTCGCTCTCGATCCATCGGGCCCCCGTGCTCCGCGGGCCCCGGTGGCCCCCCGTGATCGCGGGCCGACACATATGCAACTTACTCATCCCCTGCTCGGTTCCCGATTCCGGTGGGGAACGAGGCAGGATTGTGACCATGTCCAACACTCCCATGGCAGCGAACCCGCTCACCCGGGCCGTACTCGAGATCGACGAGTACGCCTCCGGCCTCGGCTGGGACCAGCCCGCTCGCCTCTTCGCCCTCGTAGACACCGCTCGGCTGCGCAGCCAGGAACCCGCGCTCGCGGCCCAGCTGGGCCTCGAGGGCGAGTCCGAGACCGTCGGTCTCACCCCGATCGAGCAGGACGAGATCGCGTCCGGCAAGCCGCTCGACGAGTTCCTCGCCACCATCGCCTGGCCCGACGCGGTGGCCGGCTGCGCGCTCACGGTGGAGCGGCTGATGCTGCCGCCGTCCGCCGAGGCGCAGGTCCCGAAGAACCTCAGCGAGGCCAAGCTGGCCAAGTGGGTGGCCGGCCACCCCGAGCGCCAGGAGGTCCGGATGACGGTGGCGGTGCTGCGCGACGGCACCCGCGACTCGGCGCTGCGGCTGCGCGAGAAGGACACCCCGACCGAGGTCCTGACCGGCCCGGACCTGGTCCCGGGCCTCGCGGACGCCTTGTCGGCGACGTTCGCCGACTGACCCTCCCGTACGACAGCGGGGGCGCCGCCGGCCTTGACCGCCGGGGGCGCCCCCGCTCCTTGTCATCGCTTGTCACCACTGGTCACCGCTGGTCACCGCGCCGGGGGCGCCCCTCGTCGGAGCGGGCGCCCCCGGTCATGTCATGTCACAGCGCGCGGGGTCTCAGCCCTTGGCGGTGCACTGCGGCAGGGCCGCGGTGTTCCCGTCGCGGATGTCCTTGAGCGCGCCCAGGGCGTCCTTGATCGTCTTCACCTTGACCAGGGTGAGCCCGCCGGGCTTGTCCGCGGCGGCCTCGGCGCAGTTGTCGGCGGGCGTCAGGAAGTACTGGGCGCCCTTGTCGCGCGCGCCGACGGTCTTCATGTCGACGCCGCCGATCGGCCCGACCGTGCCGTTGTCGTCGATGGTTCCGGTGCCGGCCACGAACTTGCCGCCGGTCAGGTCGCCCGGGGTGAGCTTGTCGTAGATGCCGAGCGCGAACATCAGACCGGCGCTGGGGCCGCCGACGTCGGCGAGCTTGATGTCGATGCTGAACGGAAACGTGTGATCGGTCCCGGCCGAGATCCCGACGATGGCCCGCTGGGGCCCGCTGTCGTCGGAGGCGGCCGTGGTGATCGCGACGCTCTGGGTCCCGGTGGCCGTCTTGTGGGCCTTCTCGGCGGCGGCCTGCTCCTTGGCGGGGACGACGGTGAAGACCACCTTCTGGCCCGCCTTGTGCTTGGTGACGAACTTGGCGACGTCCGAGGGCTGCCCGACCGTGTGGCCGTCGACGGCCTTGATCACGTCACCGGCGTGCAGCCGGCCCTCGGCCGGGGAGTCCTTGACCACGGTGGAGACGATCACCCAGGACTTCACCGGGACGTTCAGCTGCTTCAGGGCGGCGACCTTGGCGCTCTCCTGGGACTGGCTGAACTCCTCGGCGTTCTGCTGCGAGGACTGCTCCTCCGTCGTGCCCTTCGGGTAGAGCGTGTCGTGCGGCACGACCTTGCTGTCGCGCGACAGCCAGCCGTAGACGGCCTCCACCAGGTTCATCCGGAAGTCCACGCTGGTCACGCGCACGGTGGTCATGTTCAGGTGACCGTCCGCCGGGTACGTCTTGCGCCCGGAGATCTGGAGCACCGGCTCGCCCTGGTGGTTCCCGAGCGTGTTCACGGTCGGGCCGGGGGACATCTCCGCGTACGGCACGGGGATGAGCACTCCGGCGCACAGGAGCGCGATCAGCATCAGGGTGGAGGCGAGCATCGTCGCGGTGCGGCGTGGCATGCCCCGACAGTACGTGACACACCTGTCGGCGCACTGTCAGGTACCCCCGTCAGGCGCCGTCCGCGCCCGTGCGGGACCGCTCCATCGCCTCGCGGAACCGGGCGTATCCGTCCAGCTCGGGCCCGTCGCTGCGCGCCCTGCGCGTCCGGTTGGCCCAACTGCCCCACAGCCCGCCGCCGACCGCACCCATAAGCGGAATCAGCAGCCAGACAAGCGCGCCCATGCCGACCTCCCTACGCCGTGAGCGTCCGCAACGGACTGATCAGCAGATTAACCATCCGCACTGACAACGCTCACGTGCGGGGGGCGGTTACGCAACCGGAGGCGGTGATGGGCCGGGAGTGACCGGTTCGGCGCAGCGCTTCGCCCTGTTTCGGTAGCTCCCGCCCGTTTTCGGCGGGCCTCCCGCTCGCTCCGGCGGGCCGCTCGCTTGCTTCGGCGGGCCGCCCGCTCACTTCGGCGGGCCGCCCGTCGGTTCTCAGCAGGCCCCGACCCATTCCTCGGTGCCGTCCGAGAACGTCTGGTGCTTCCAGATCGGCACCTCGTGCTTGATGTCGTCGATCAGCTTCCGGCACGCCTCGAACGCCTCCGCGCGGTGCGGGCACGCCACGGCGACGACCACCGCGATGTCCCCCACGCGCAGCTCGCCGACCCGGTGCACGGCGGCCAGGGCCCGCACCGGGTGGTTCGCGGCGACCTTCTCGGCGATCCGCCGCATCTCGGCCTCGGCACTGGGGTGGCAGGAGTAGCCGAGCGCGTCCACGTCGGCGCCCCCGTCGTGGTTGCGCACCGTCCCCACGAACAGCGCGATGCCGCCGGCCGCGTCGTCCCCGACCGCCCGGAACACCTCGTCCACCGAGAGCGCGCTCTCCCTGACGCCGATCAGCTTGACGGGGTCCTGCGCGGCCCGCTCCCCGGGGTGCTCGCTCATCTCAGCCATGCCCCCATCGTGCCGCACGTCCGCAACGCCGAGGAATACGAGGTTCACCCGGCTTGGGCGCGGACGTGTTGGATGCTCGTACGGACCCCCTCCTACCGCCGGCGGGCCTTGCGGGCCCGGCGGACCACCGCCGCCGCGCCCAGCAGGGCCACCGTCGCTCCGGCCGCGCCCGCCGCCGTGGCGTCCTTGCGGCCGAGTCTCCGGCCGGCCACCGTATGCCGCCCCGCGGCCTCCTCCAGCAGTTCCGCGAGGACCTCCTCGTTGGTCCACCCCGGCCGCCATCCCGCGTCGTGCAGCCGGCTCCCGCTGACCACCCAGGGGTACATCGTGTAGGCCAGGTCGCCCGCCGGGGAGGGGGTGAGCCCGATGCGGTGCAGCCGTGCCGCCGCGCCCAGCGCGACCGCCGAGGGCAGCTCCATGCGCCGGATCCCGCTGAGCTCCTCGACCTCCTCCTGCTCCAGCCATCCGTCACAGCCGACGACCAGCTCGCCCTCGACCTTCTCCAGGACGGCGTACTCCAGGGCCGCGCACAGGTCGTCGACATGGCAGAACTGCCACGCGGGCCGCGACCCGGCGACCACAAGGAGGCGCGGCGACTCGAAGTACCTGGTCAGCGCGGTGTCCGTGCCACCGACGAGCACAGCAGGGCGTACGACGGTGACGTTCAGGCCGGGGTGGGCGCGGGGCGCGCGGCGGGCGAGCCGCTCGATCTCCAGCAGGTCGCCGACCCCGGTCGCCTCGGCCGTCGCCCGCAGCTCGGCGTCCTCCGACAGCGGCAGCTCGTTGTCGGGCAGCGCGCCGTAGACCATCGCAGAGGTGCACAGCACCACCCGGTGCACGCCGGCCGCCGCCGCGGCGGTCAGCACGGTCTGGGTCCCCCGGACGTTGTAAGCGGTCCGCGCGGCCGCGTCGCTGCCGAGATCCAGGTCGAGCGCGAGGTGGACGACCACGTCGGCGCCGCGCAATTTGTCCGCGATGGCCGGATCGCGGACATCGAGGATGTGCCACTGTGCCTCTTCGCACTCCCCGCGCCGTTCGTCGATCGCGACGACCCGCCGGATCTCCTCCGAGGCGGCCAGCCGCGCCGTGAGCAGGGCTCCGACGCCGGTCGCGGCACCGGTGACCGCCACGACGGGCCCGCGCACGGCGGGTTTGCGCCCGGCGGACGCGTCTGAGTGGTTTCGCGCTGCGCGAACCTGCGGATCTGGGGAACTCACCCGGCATCTCCAGCGGTTGTCTTCTGTACGGGCGTGAGAGACGCGCACGTACGAGGTGCATCCATCCTGCCGCAGGGCTTCCGCGGGCGGAGCATCGAGGCCCGATCGGGTCCGGGTGTCTACGCTGGGTGGTGTTGTCGGGCAGCCGCGCCGCCGGAGAAGACCGGTGGCCTTACCAGCCGAGGAATCCCGTGAGTGACACCCCATTCGGTTTTGGCCTTCCGCCGGAGGAGCCGGAGGACGGCGACGAGGGCAAGAAGAAGGACCAGCAGAGCGGTGGTGGTCAGGGACCGGCCAACCCCTTCGGCTTCGGCGGTATGCCCGGAGCCGGCGGCTTTGGCGGCCCCGGAGCCGACAATCCGCTCGCTGCCATGTTCGGTTCGCTGAACCCCACCGACCTCGGTGCCGCGTTCCAGCAGCTGGGCCAGATGCTCTCCTACGAGGGCGGCCCGGTGAACTGGGACATGGCCAAGCAGATCGCGCGCCAGACGGTCGCCCAGGGCACCGCGGACGGCTCCAAGGACGCCAGCGTCGGCCCGTCCGAGCGCAAGGCCGTGGAGGAGGCCGTACGCCTGGCCGATCTGTGGCTGGACGACGCCACCTCGCTGCCGTCGGGCGCCTCCTCGGCGGTGGCCTGGTCGCGCGCGGAGTGGGTCGAGGCGACCCTGCCCGCCTGGCGGGAACTGGTCGACCCGGTCGCCGAGCGGGTCGGCGCGGCCATGGGCGATGTGCTGCCGGAGGAGATGCAGGCCATGGCCGGCCCGCTGATCGGCATGATGCGCTCGATGGGCGGCGCCATGTTCGGCACGCAGATCGGGCAGGCCGTCGGGGTGCTCGCGGGCGAGGTCGTCGGCTCCACGGACATCGGCCTGCCGATCGGCCCGGCCCGCAAGGCCGCGCTGCTTCCGGCCAATGTGGAGGCGTTCGGCAAGGACCTGGGCGTGCCGCTGGAGGAGGTGCGGCTCTACCTGGCGCTGCGCGAGGCGGCCCACCAGCGCCTGTTCGCGCATGTGCCGTGGCTGCGCTCGCACCTGTTCGGCGCGGTCGACGGCTATGCCCGCGGCATCAAGGTCGACACCGCCAAGCTGGAGGACGTGGTCGGCCAGTTCGACCCGCAGAACCCCGAGCAGCTTCAGGACGCGCTTCAGCAGGGCATGTTCCAGCCCGAGGACACGCCCGAGCAGAAGGCCGCCCTGGCGCGTCTGGAGACCGCTCTGGCGCTCGTGGAGGGCTGGGTGGACGCGGTGGTCCACGCGGCCGCCAAGCCCCGTCTGTCGTCCGCCGACGCCCTGCGCGAGACCCTGCGCCGCCGTCGTGCCACCGGCGGCCCGGCCGAGCAGACGTTCGCCACGCTGATCGGCCTGGAGCTGCGCCCCCGGCGGCTGCGCGACGCCTCCCGCCTGTGGGCCTCGCTCACCGACGCGCGCGGTGTCGACGGCCGGGACGACCTGTGGCACCACCCGGACATGCTGCCGACCGCGACCGACCTGGACGACCCGGACGGCTTCGTGCACCGCGAGCAGATGGACTTCTCCGAGCTGGACAAGATGCTCGGCGAGGCCGCCGGCAAGCCGAACCTGAAGAAGGAGACCGGGAAGGACGCCGAGAAGGACCCTGCGAAGGATTCCGAGAGGGATTCCGAGAAGAACGACAAGGCCGAGGGCGACGACACCGAGTGAGCCTGTACGACGACGCGGTCCTCGTCCTGAAGGGGTACGAGGGCCAGGACGAGCTGCGCCAGTCCTACCTGGACCACCTGGCCGCCCACCCGGACGGCATGTGGAAGCCCTGTCACGCGGGCCATGTCACGGCGAGCGCCCTGGTGATCGACCCCGAGCGCGGCCGGGTGCTGCTCACGCTCCACCGCAAGCTGCGGATGTGGCTCCAGATGGGCGGCCACTGCGAGCCGGGCGACGCCACCGTTTCGGCGGCCGCGCTGCGCGAGGCGACGGAGGAGTCGGGCATGGCCGGGCTCACGCTGCTGCCCGGCGGCCCGGTGCGCCTGGACCGGCATCCGATCCCCGCGCCGTGCCACTGGCACTACGACGTCCAGTACGCGGCGCTGGCCCCCGCCGGTGCCGTGGCGGCGATCAGCGACGAGTCCCTGGACCTGCGCTGGTTCCGCTACGACGAGGTCGCGGGCGTGGCGGACGAGTCGGTCGTACGGCTGGTGGACGCGACCCGCGCGAGACTGTGAGGCGGTCGCCGGGCCGTGAAGCGGTACGGGGCGACGTACAGCAGTAAGGGGCGACCGCTAGGCGGTCGCCCCTTACTTCTGCCCTACGGATGTGCGTTTCCCGGGCGGTCAGCTCCAGACGTTGCCCTGGTTCCCGCCGCGCGCCCCGTGCTGGCCCATGCCGAACTGGGCGGCGATGCCCTGGCCGATCACCGCGTTCTGCGGCGGCAGCAGCTCGCTGGGCTGGACCAGCGCGAACCCGGAGCCCATGAAGCTCAGCTCCCAGCCCTCACCGGTGTTGCCGCGCCGGCGCCACACCCCGGAGGAGTGCGTCTGGGCCTGCATCTGCACGCGCAGCCCGGTCGACCAGGCCACGATCGCGTCGGCGTCGCAGTTCACGTACCGGTCCGGGGTGACCCGCAGCAGCAGCGGCGACCCGGAGGTCATCAGGGCGACCCGGCCGCGCCCGGTGATGTTGAGCTGGTACTTCCCGGAGCCGGAGATGCCGTAGAGGCTGTCGACGGCGATGACCTCGTGGTGCAGCGAGGAGTCCATGGCGAGCACGTAGGAGCTGTCGACGGTCAGCCCGTCCTGCTCCACGTCCATGATGTGCACGTGCTGGGAGAGGTTGGCCAGATAGACCGTGCCCTGCCCGTGGCAGCGCATCAGGTCCAGGCCCTCGCCGGTGTGGGCACGCGCGCGCCGCTGGTTGCCGCTGTGGTACTCGGCGTCGAACTCGACCAGGCCCTGGTAGGCGACCATGCTGCCCTTGCGGGCGAGGATGTCGTCGTGGCCCTCCATGACGACGCGCAGCAGCTGCGCGTTCTGGAGGCTCCAGCGTTCCTGCGTCTGGTTGTCGTTGTACGCGAAAATCGGGCTCTGCATGGCGTGTTGACTCCCCCTCAGCCCCGGACCCGCAGGCGGTCGGTGCTGTCCTCACTGGGCTGGACGACGACGATGCCCTGTCCGGAGAAGGCCATCTGGTATGCCTCGCCGCTGCCCCGGCCGATCAGCGACTGCGCCTTGAAGCTGCGCTTGCCCTTGACCTTCAGGTTCGGCGACCAGGCGACGAGCGCGTCCGGGTCGACGTACGTCTCGTCCTCGCCGCCGCCGCAGTCCACGACGATCGGCGTGCCCCGGGAGGTCAGCGCGACCCAGCCCTGCCCGGAGATCCGGGTGTTCCACAGGCCCTGCCCGGCGAACTTCGCGAGCCCCTTCACCCGTTCCACGCCCCAGCTCAGGTGCGCGTCGAAGGCGAGGAGGTTGGTGGCGTTGACGGAGATGCCGTCGCCGTCGAGGTTGATCACGACGACGTTCGCACCGTAGTCGGCCAGGTAGAGCAGTCCGTCCCCGGAGCACTTCATCAGCGGGGCGCCCTCGCCGGTGATCCAGTCCCGGGCGATCTGGCGGACGGCCGGCGGGTTGGGCTCGTACTGCACGAAGCCCTCGTAGGCGACCATCGAGCCCACGCGCGCGAAGAGGTCGTTGCCGGTCTGCATGGCGACCTTGAGCATGTGGTGCCCGTGGTTCTCCATGCGGGCGGTGACGGGTGCGGGAGCGAAGCCCGCGAGCGGCTGGTTCATGACGGGCTCCCTCAGACCTCGTACGGCTGGACGACGATGAAGTTGCCGGGCGCGCCCCGGAACTGGAGGTTGACGCTCTCGCCGGTGTCGCCGGGGTAGGCGTTGCGGCGCATCCGGACCTGGCTGGAGACGATCACCTGGGCCGCCGCCGACCAGGCCACCACCGCGTTGCAGTCGGCGAAGGTGGTCGGGGTGACCGGCAGTACCACGGGCGTGCCGTGCGTCTTGACGACGATGGTGCCGGTGCCCTGGAACTGCATCGTGAACAGCGCGCCGCCGGGGATGCCGTGGCCCTCGATGCGGCGGACCTCGTACTGGAGGGTCTCGTCGAAGGCGAGCACGTTCTCGGCGGAGACGCAGATCGCGTCGCCCTGGAGCTCGATCGGGTGCAGATAGGTGGCGTTCTCGGCGAGGAACACCTGGCCCTGGCCGGTGCAGCGCATCAGCTGCATCTCCTGGCCGGTGGCGTTGCCGACGATACGGCCGGCGATACCGGCGCCCTTGTAGCTGAAATCGACCTTGCCCTGGTAGAGCACCATGCTGCCCTGCTTGGCCAGCACCGGCTGCCCGCCGATGCCGAGGTCGACGCGCATGAGCTTCTTGTTCTGCTGCGTCCAGCGCTGCCCGGTGGGCGTCTCCTTGAACTTCTGGAGGGCCGCGCCCACACCGGCACCGCCCTGCGGGGCGCCCTGGGGCACGCCGTAGGAGGCGGTCTGCTGACCGGGGACCTGGCCGTAGCCCGGGGGCATGGGCGCGCCGGGCTGGGCACCGTGGCCGGGGGGCAGCGGGGCGGTGGGCTGACCTCCGTAGGAGGGCTGCGGGGGCCGGCCGCCGTACGACGGCTGCTGCGGCGGCCGGCCGTAGGGCGCGGGTGCCGGGGCGGGCGGCGGGACGGTGCCCGCCGGCCCGGGGGCGGGGCCAGCGGGGCGATGACCGTCGGCGCGCCGTGCACGTCCGGTGCGGCCGGGGCCGGGGGCGGGGTCTGGCCGGGGGGCGTGAAGCCCTGCGGCGGCGTGTCGGCGGGGGCCGGGAAGCCCTGCGGGGGCGTGGACCCCGGCGGTGTGAAGCCCTGTGCGGGCGTATCGCCGGCCGGTGGGGCGGCGAAGGCGGGCGGGGCGGCGGTCTCGCCGGGCGGGGCGAACGCGGGCGGGGCGAAGCCGGGGGCGCCGGACTGCGGCTGCTGCTCCGGGGCGGCGGGCGCCTCCTCCTCCAGCACCTCGCCGCCGAAGTTCTTCAGCAGCGCCTCCAGGCCGCCGTCGAAGCCCTGTCCGACCGCGGCGAACCGCCAGGCGTCCTTGAAGTAGATGTCGCCGAGCATGACGGCCCGCTCGGTGGAGAACTCCGCGCCGGTGAAGGAGTACCGGGCGACCTCCTCGCCGCCCGCGACGATGCGCAGGTAGCCGGGACCGACCTGCGACATCTGCCCGGCGCCGTCGATGGTCGCCGTGAAGGACAGCTTGCGGATGCCGTCCGGAATCCGGTCGAGCGTGACCCGGAACGACTCCGTGTCGCCCGCCTGGGCACCGAGCAGCTGGAGGGACTCCTCCGGCGACTTCGGCTGGTTGAAGAAGACGAAGTACCGGTCGTCCGAGAGCCGTTCCTCGGCGTCCAGGCCGAAGCAGCTGATGTCGAAGGTCAGTCCGGGGCCGGCGATCTGCACGCCTACGTACAGATCGGTGCCCGCCGTGAGGTCACTGATCCGGGCCTTGTGGCCGCGTTGGAATTCCCTGGCCATGCGATACGACCGTCCCCCATCCCGAGATATGAGTGCGTCGCGCCAGGCTAACGGCTGTGGCCGACAACCACCCCGGCCGGTCCCGGTCGGTACAGACCCGGTACAGAACCGATTCCGGCCACACACACGGGGGACGCGCGGGGTCGGGTCACTCGCCCCGTGTGCCGGGCGCGTGCGGCAGCCGGGCGGCGGCGACCACGCCCTCCAGGTAGCCGCGGGCCCGCTCGGTGCGCGGATACGCCTCCAGCAGCCGCCAGAAGTCGGGGCCGTGCCCGGGCACCAGAAGGTGCGCCAGCTCATGGCAGAGCACGTAGTCGATGACGTACTCGGGCATGCCCTGGAGCCGGTGGGAGAGGCGGATGCTGCCCTCGGCCGGGGTGCACGAGCCCCAGCGGGTGTTCTGGTTGGTGACCCAGCGCACGGAGGCCGGGCGGGCGCCGCCGTCGAAGAACTGCGCCGACAACCGCTCGGCGCGCTCGGTCAGTTCCGCGTCACCGAGCACCCGCCGGCTCTCCTGGGCGGCGAGCTTGTCGAGCATGACGGTCACCCAGCGTTGCTCCTCCGCCTTCGACATCCGGGCGGGGATCAGGACGACGGTGCGGTCGCCCTCGCGATACGCGGAGACCGTCCGGCGGCGTCGGGCACTCCTGCGGACCTCGATCGCGCTCGTCGCGCTGCGCTCTGTCTTTCCGGCGCGGTGCTGAAGTGGGTCGGCGGACACGCCCCGACGTTACCCGCTGGGCAGGGGCAAAGTCCCGGCTCCCGGACGGTTCGACGCGCCTGCCGGTTCATATGAAGATCACCCACCACCTGTGGATAACTTTCCACGCCCCGCGGGCCGAGGGGGCATGCTGGCAGGCGTCGGCGGAACACGACCGGAATATGACCGGTCCGCCGATGTCCTGAGAGATGCGCAGATGCACGGATATGGGGGCCTGTCATGCATCCGGTACTGAAGCCCGCGCTGCGGCGCGGCTGGCGTGATCTCGGCACGGCGCAGTTCGGGATGACTCCCGCGCACGCGCTGACGCTGGGTCCGGTGGACACCGCCACCAGCCGTTTCCTCGACCTGCTCAACGGCACCCGGGGGCTGCCGCTGCTGCGCGCGGAGGGCCGCCGGCTGAAGCTGCCGGACGGCCGGGTGGACACGCTGGTGGACCGGCTGGCCCGCGCGGGCCTCGTGGACGACGCGCGCGGCGGCGGACCGGCCGCGGCCGCGCTGCGCGCAAGGACGGAGGTGCTGCGGCGGCTGCGCCCCGACCTCGCCTCGCTCTCCCTGACCGTCCCCGAGCCGGGCGGCGCGCCGGCCCGGCTCGCCGCCCGCCGCGCGCTGCGGGTCCGGGTGCTCGGTGCCGGACGGGTGGGGGCCGTGGTGGCGGCGGTGCTGTCGGGCGCGGGTGTCGGGGAGGTGGAGGTGCGGGACGAGGGGCGGGTGCGGCCCTGGGACGTGGCGCCGGGCGGGCTGCCGCCCGAGTCGGTCGGTGAGCGCCGGGCCACGGCAGCGGCGGCGGCCGTCCGCCGCGCCGCCCCGGACCGCCCGCCCCGCCGCGCCCACTCCCCCGGGTCCGGCGCCGGGGAACCCGGGCTCTCCCTGGTGATCCTCGCGCCCCGGGACGAGGTGGCCGTGCACGCCCCGGATCCGCCCGCCGCGCAGCCGCTGCTGGCCTCGGGCACCCCGCATCTGTACGCGGGTGTGGTGGAGAACACAGGAGTCGTGGGCCCGCTGGTGCTGCCGGGCGAGACCGCCTGCGCCGGGTGTCTGCACGAGTCCCGCACGGACCGTGATCCGGCCTGGCCCCGGCTGCTCGCCCAGTGGCGCTCCGGCGCCGGCTCCCGCTCGGTCGGCGCCTGCGACCTCGCCCTTTCCACGACGGTCGCCGGACTGGCCGCGGCCCACGCCCTCGCCTTCCTGGACGGCGCGTCGCCGTCCGGCGCGGGCGCCCGCTGGGAGGTGTCCCTACCCGGTCTGAACTGGCATTCCCGCCCGGTCGTGCCGCACCCGGCCTGCCGCTGCGGCGCGGCCGGAAGGCCGGCTGGAAAAGCCGAGGGGGAGCACTCCTCAACCCCGGGCCGGTCACGCGCGACAATGGCGGTGCAACGGCCGTCGACGGAGCGGGCACGCGAAGCGGGCGCGGCACGGCCGACAGGGACTTGGAGGGCGCATGTCTGATCTTCCCCGGAAGGCGGTCACCCGGACCGCCAAGCTCGCCGCGCTCCCGCTCGGCTTCGCCGGCCGGGCGACCTGGGGGCTGGGCAAGCGGATCGTGGGCGAGTCCGCGGAGATCGTCGGCCGGGAGCTGCAGCAGCGCACGGCGGAGCAGCTCTTCAAGGTGCTCGGCGAGCTGAAGGGCGGGGCGATGAAGTTCGGGCAGGCCCTGTCCGTCTTCGAGTCCGCGCTGCCCGAGGAGGTCGCGGGGCCCTACCGGGCGGCGCTGACCAAGCTCCAGGAGGCGGCGCCGCCGATGCCGACCCGTACGGTGCACGCGGTACTGACGGAGCGGCTCGGGCCGAACTGGCGGGAGCTGTTCGAGGAGTTCGAGGACAAGCCCGCGGCGGCCGCCTCGATCGGCCAGGTGCACCGGGCGGTGTGGCACGACGGCCGCGAGGTGGCGGTCAAGGTGCAGTACCCGGGCGCCGGTGAGGCCCTGCTGTCCGATCTGATCCAACTGGGCCGGTTCGCCCGGCTGCTGGGGCCGCTCATCCCGGGCGTGGACATAAAGCCACTGATCGCGGAGCTACGGGACCGGGTCTCCGAGGAACTGGACTACGGGCTGGAGGCCGCCGCCCAGACGGCACACGCGCAGGAGTTCGCGGACGATCCGGACGTGGTGGTCCCGGCGGTGGTGCACCAGTGCGAGCAGGTGCTGGTGACGGAGTGGATCGACGGCATCCCGCTGTCGGAGATCATCGCCGGCGGCACGCCGGAGCAGCGGGACCGGGCCGGTCAGCTGCTCGCCCGCTTCCTGTTCTCGGGCCCGGCCCGCACCGGGCTGCTGCACGCCGACCCGCACCCGGGCAACTTCCGGCTGCTGCCGGGCGGCCCGGACGGCGAGGACGACTGGCGGCTCGGGGTCCTGGACTTCGGCACCGTGGACCGGCTTCCCGGCGGGCTGCCGGAGCCGATCGGGGTCTCCCTGCGGATGACGCTGGACGGCGACGCGGAGACGGTCTACGAGCTGCTCCGCGAGGAGGGGTTCGTCAAGGAATCCATAGAGCTGGATCCCGACGCGGTCCTCGACTATCTGCTGCCGATCATCGAGCCGGCCCGGGTCGACGCGTTCACCTTCACCCGCTCCTGGATGCGCAGCCAGGCGGCGCGCATCGCCGACCCCCGTTCCCCCGCCTACCAGCTCGGCAAGCAGCTCAACCTCCCCCCTGCCTACCTCCTCATCCACCGGGTCACGCTCAGCACCATCGGCGTCCTGTGCCAGCTGGGCGCCACGGTCCGCCTCCGCGAGGAACTGGAGTCCTGGCTCCCGGGCTTCTTCCCCACGGACGAGCCGGAGGACGAGGAAGGCGCGGAGGAGCTCCTGGAGGAGGAACTCACCGGGGGGTCGGCCGCGGAGGCGTGACGCCGGGCACCCCGGAAAAGCCCAGGCCCCGGGGCCGTGCCGCGTGCTCCAATGGGGAATGACACCGGCGGAGAGACACCGGGCCCGGGCGACGGAGCAGGCCGTCCTCCGGGCCGGGGACGACCGCCGTCCGAGGAGCGGGGCACCACGAGTGCCGGGCCCGCGTCCTCGCGCACCCCGAGGCATCGCCCGCGCTACAGCGCCGGCACGGCTTCGTCGGGGAGGGCGCCTTCATGATCATGTGTTCCGTGGCGGGCGGCGGCTGAGGGCGTGGCGGGCGGGTGGCGGTCACCACCAGGTCGAGTCCAGGCGGCCCTCGATGGCGCGGAGGTGGTCGCGGGAGCAGGCGTCGCAGAAGTAGCGGGGCGCGCCGTCCTCCACGGAGCAGGTCCAGGTGGCGGGGTGGGGGGCGGGGGCGGGGACACCGCAGCGGTCGCACACGAGCGGGACCGGGCGCTCCGCAGAGCCGCCCTGATCGCTTCCCGGGGGGAGACTCGTCATCCGGCGACGATACTCCGTGACCGTCGGGCGGCACCCAGAACGCACCGCGGGGGCCGGTCCGTTCGGCCGGACCGGCCCCCGCGGGGAGTCACCACATCGCTCGGGTGCCGCCCCGCACGGGGAAGCACCTTCGTGTCGTCTGCGGGATTTACTGCATGACGGCCATGGCGAGCGCACGGCGGGCACGCAGCGAAGCGCGTTCGGCGCGGCGCTGCATGCGCTGGGCGACGGCCAGGCGGGTGGCCTGGCGTTGCCGGTGGGCGTCATGGAGGCGGTCGTGCATATGCGCACGAGCCAGGGCTTCTTGCATGAGTTGCATCTCACGGGTCCTGTTCTGGCGGGCTTCGGTCGCGCCGGAGGTGGTGGAGTCTGGGGTCGCGGAGCCTGCGGGCTCGCTGGTGGACGGCTTCATCGGGGCCTGCTTCTTGGGGTCGTGCGTGAGGGGACGGTCGATTGTTCCTGCGGTGTTCATGCCGTGACCGGGTTCTTCCGCGGGCGGCCACGCGGCCGCTTCCGGGCGACGACGACACCCTGGACGAACAGCTCGCCACCCCAGACGCCCCAGGGCTCACGCCGCTCCTTGGCCCCGGCGAGGCATGCCTCCATCAGGGGGCAGGTGCGGCAGAGGGACTTGGCGTACTCCACGTCCGCGGGCGACTCGGCGAAGAAGACCTCCGGGTCGTAGGAGCGGCACGGGACGGGTACGCCGAGGTTCTCGATGGCGTCGTCGAGCGCGGTGAGCGCGGTGAGCGGGATCAAGGTGGAGTCCTCCGTGAGGCCGGGCGGGGGGATCGTTTGCGAAGGCGGTACTGACGGGGCGTGCGCTTCGAGTTGCACGGGTGGTCTTCCTCGTCTGGTCGTCCGGCCGGTTGACCGGGTGTCGGCTGGTACCGGGTTCTTTTCTCTGCCCGAGGCCCCTTCGCGTCGTCCTTCCCGTTCGGGAAAAACTGAAGGGCCGCGGATCCCGGATGGGGTTCCGCGGCCCTGAAGGCGCCGGCCTGATCTGGATCAGGCTGGATAACTCCAGGGTTTTGGCCCACGGAAGGCCCACATCTGGTGGTGCTGCGTCGTCTGCTTCCGGAATCCGGCACCAGTCGCCGTAAAGGCATAGGCATGTGCCTGCGCCTCTACTGCTCCCAGTGCCTTGGTCGGTCGCTCATTGCGCTCATCGCGGACGGGAAGGCCCGCGACGGGCAGGGAGGACGCCGGGTGAGCGGCACGGATGCCGGACAGACCGGTGCCCCGGTCGAAGGCGCCGAGCAGGCACAGGGAGACGGCCGAGCGATCGGTCAGTTTGGCCGTGCGGATGTCGCTGACGTTGATGCTGATCACTGGACTCGCCTCCTCTCGGCGTCTCAGGGACCGGTGAACCGGTCCGTTTCGTATGTGCAAGTACATCACGGCGGGCGGGCCTTGGAGAAGGCCGCTGCTGCCGTGCCTAGAACCTATGGGGATTCGCGGCGCGCGCGCAAACTATTTTTGCGACGAGTTCGCATCAGTCCCCCGCGATCTCGCCATCAAGCTCCTGACCTGCGCAGATGGCCAGGACTTCGGCTCCGTAGCTGCGCAGCTTGCGGCTGAGGACGCCGGGGATGCGGGACAGTTCGGCGGGGCTGTCCGGACGGTTCTCGGCGATGGCCATCAGGGTGCGGTCGGTGAAGACGCAGAAGTCCGGCTGTCCGCTGTTCGCGGCCTGGACGGCGCGCCATGCGCGCAGCCGCTCGTAGAGCCCCTCGTCCATGTCGGAGGGGCAGTCCTCGCAGCGCATCAGCTTCATCTCGCCGGCGTCGGTGAGGGTGCGGCCGCAGACCCGGCAGCGGGCCGGGGTGCGCTGGGCGCGCCGGGGCACCGCGGTGGTCTCCGCGCCCCGGACGCCGCGCTCGACGCCCCCGGCGGACCCGGCGCCGCGGCCGACGGTGGGGGTGGTGCCGGGGCGCAGTCCGTCGAGGAAGCGGCTGGGCCTGCGGCTGTGGCGGCCGCCGGGCGAGCGGGACAGGGACCAGGAGACGTGGAGGCGCTCGCGGGCGCGGGTGACGCCGACGTACAGCAGGCGGCGTTCCTCCTCGATCTGCTCGTCGGTCCTGGCGTAGGTGATGGGCAGCATGCCCTCGGCGACGCCGACCAGGAAGACGGCGTCCCATTCCAGGCCCTTGGCCGCGTGCAGGGAGGCGAGGGTGACGCCCTGGACGGTGGGGGCGTGCTGGGCGCCCGCCCGCTCGTCCAGTTCGGCGACGAAGTCGGCGAGGGTGGCGGCGGGGCGGGCGGCGGTGAGGTCCTGGGCGAGGCTGACCAGGGCGGCGAGGGACTCCCAGCGCTCCCTGACGGCGCCGGAGCCGGCCGGGGGCTGGGTGGTCCAGCCCTCGCCGGAGAGCACGGCACGCACCTGGGAGGGCAGGTCCACGACGTCGTCGAGGCGGGAGTCGTTGCCCCCGAAGCGGGCGGCGCCGCGCAGGGCGAGGCCGGCCCTGCGCACCTCGGGCCGGTCGAAGAAGCGCTCGGCGCCGCGCAGCTGGTACGGGACGCCGGCGTCGGCGAGCGCCTGCTCGTAGGTCTCGGACTGGGAGTTGGTGCGGAAGAGGACGGCGATCTCGGCGGCCGGGACACCGGCGTCGATCAGCTCGCGGATGCGGCGGGCGGCGCCCTCGGCCTCGGCGGGCTCGTCGGTGTACTCGGTGTAGCCGGGTTCGGGTCCGGCGGGGCGCTGGGAGACGAGTTCCAGCCGGTGGTCCGCGGCGCGGCCGTGGGCCTGGGCGAGCAGGCCATTGGCGAGGCGGACGACCTGGGGGGTGGAGCGGTAGTCGCGGACGAGCTTGACGACGGTGGCGCCGGGGTGGCGGGCGCGGAAGTCGAGCAGATGGTCGGGCGTTGCTCCGGTGAACGAATAGATCGTCTGACTGGCGTCGCCGACCACGCACAGGTCGTCGCGGTCGCCGAGCCACAGATCGAGCAGGCGCTGCTGGAGCGGGCTGACGTCCTGGTACTCGTCCACCACGAAGTGCTGGTACTGGGCGCGCACCTGGTCGGCGATGTCCTGGCGGTCCTGGAGGACGGCGACGGTGAGCAGCAGGACGTCCTCGAAGTCGATCACCGCGCGGTCGCGTTTGAGGTCCTCGTAGGCCGCGTACAGGTGGGCGATCTCGGTGGGGTCGCGGGGGGCTTCACGGCCGGCCTTCGCGGCCGCGTACGGATAATCGGCGGGAATGGTCTGGGTGACCTTGCACCATTCGATCTCGCTGGTGACATCGCGCAGCTCGCCGCGGTCGAGCCGGGTGCCGAGTCCGGCGGCCGCGTCGGCGACCAGCTGGATCTTGCGGTCGACCAGCCGGGGCAGGCTGCCACCGACGGCTTTCGGCCAGAAGTACTGGAGCTGGCGCAGGGCCGCGGAGTGGAAGGTGCGGGCCTGGACGCCCTGGGCGCCGAGCTGGCGCAGCCGGCCGCGCATCTCGCCCGCGGCGCGGTTGGTGAAGGTGACGGCGAGCACGCTGGCGGGCTGGAGGAGGCCGGAGCGCACCCCGTAGGCGATGCGGTGGGTGATCGCCCGGGTCTTGCCGGTGCCCGCGCCGGCCAGCACGCACACCGGGCCGCGCAGGGCCGTTGCCACCTCGCGCTGCTCGGGGTCGAGCCCTTCGAGCACCGCGTCGGCCGACTCCGGGACGGCCGGTACCTGCGGGAAGAGGGGGGAGTGCGTTGCTGCTGTCACACAGCCATGCTGCCAGGTCGCCGGAGAGGGCCGCGGCGGTTGTCCACAGGCGGGACCCCATTGTCGTACTAACGCCCTGGTGGGAGCGGCATACCCCCGGTGGGAATGGTGGAGCGCTCTCCCGCGTTCTCCCCCCGGACGACCTTTCCGAGCTGCTAGAGGAGCGCGAGAGACATGCAGGGCACTGTGACGATGTACAGCACGACTTGGTGCGGTTACTGCCGTCGGCTGAAGAGCCAGATGGAGCGGGAGGGCATCGGCTACACCGAGATCAACATCGAGCAGGACCCCGAGTCCGCGGCCTTCGTGGAGAAGGCGAATGGCGGAAACCAGACGGTCCCGACCGTGCTCTTCGCGGACGGCACCACGCTGACGAACCCTTCGCTGGCCCAGGTCAAGCAGAAGCTCGCGGCCTGACGCTCCCCGGCCTGGCGCGACAACGAGAAAGGGCGGCCCCCGATGCCCGGGGGCGCGCCCTTTTCGTGTGGTGGACGGCGTTCGTGTCTCAGACGAAGCTGCGCGTCGGCAGCGGCTTGCCGTACCACATCTCGATCAGGCGGGCGGCGATGGAGATGCCGTAGGGCGGCAGGACCGTACCGGCCTCGAAGGCGTCGTGCAGCTCCTCGCGGGAGAACCAGCGGGCCTCGGAGATCTCGTCGCCGTCGACGTCGATCTCGGTGGTGGTGGCGCGGGCCATGAAGCCGAGCATCAGGCTGGAGGGGAAGGGCCAGGGCTGGCTCGCCACGTACTCGACGCCGCCGACGGTGACGCCGACCTCCTCGGCGACCTCGCGGCGCACCGCGTGCTCGATGGACTCGCCGGGCTCCACGAAGCCGGCCAGCGTGGAGAAGCGGCCCTCGGGCCAGTGCACCTGGCGGCCGAGCAGGATGCGGTCGTCCGCGTCGGTCACGGCCATGATCACGGCGGGGTCGGTGCGCGGGTAGTGCTCGGCGCCGCACGCCTGGCAGCGGCGGATGTGCCCGGCCGCGGCGATCACGGTCCGCTCGCCGCAGCGAGAGCAGAAGCGGTGGGTGCGCTGCCAGTTCTCCAGGCCGACCGCGTGCACCATGAGCGCGGTGTCGCGCGCGGACAGCAGCAGACCCGCCTCGCGCAGGCCCGCGGGGCGCGCGGACTGGTCGATACGGCCGGGCAGGCCGTCCTTCTGGAGCGCGAAGTAGGCGACGCCGTCCTCGTCGATGCCGAGGAAGTAGCGGTGCGCCTCGGTGAGCGGGGCCTCGAAGGAGGGGGTCATGACGAGTTCGGTGCGGCCGTCGGCCGTCTCGTCGATGAGGACCTGTCCGCCGGAGACCACGAAACAGCGGGTCGTGGGGTGGCTCCACGCCGCCGCGAGCCATGCCTCGTCCAGCCGGTGGTGGGCGGCGCGGTCGATGCCGCAGGGGGCGGTCAGCGAGATGGGTCGGTCGGCTGTGTCGTCGGTCCAGGTGGTCACGGGTGCTTCCAACTCCCCCAGTACGGCGGTTCGGTTCGGCGGTCGGTTCGGGCGGACGTACGGCACGGCGTACGGGGCGCACCGGGTCGGGCGCGGGCGCGGGGCGGTGTCTCCAGTGTGCCTCTCGCCCGCGGCGCTCTTTCCCACGGCGGCGCTGGTCAGGGCGTGGGCCGCCAGTTCTCGGCCAGGTCGGCCCACAGGTAGGCGCTGGTCTCGACGCCCTTGAGGAGGAGGTCCAGTTCCACCTTCTCGTCGGGCGCGTGCCAGCCGTCGGAGGGGACGGAGATCCCCAGGAAGAGGACGGGGGCGCCGAGGACCTCCTGGAGGTCGGCGGCGGGTCCGGAGCCGCCCTCGCGGGTGAAGCGGACCGGGCCCTCGAAGGCGCGGCCCATCGCGCGGGCCACCGACTGGAGCGCCGGGTGGTCGAGCGGGGTCAGGCAGGGCCGGGTGGCCGAGCCGAAGTCGATCTCGCAGCGGATTCCGGCGGGCACCTGCTCGGCGGCCCAGGCGCGGACCGCCTTCTCGACGTGGTCGGGGTCCTGCCCGGCGACCAGCCGGAAGGACAGCTTCACCAGGGCGGAGGACGGGATGATCGTCTTGCTGCCGGGGCCCTGGTAGCCGCCGCCGATGCCGTTGACCTCGGCGGTCGGGCGGGCCCAGATGCGCTCCAGGGTGGTGTGCCCGGCCTCGCCCAGGGTCGCGCGGGACTTGGCGGTGCGCAGCCAGCGCTCCTCGTCGAAGGGCAGCTCGGCGAAGAGCTCGCGCTCGCGGTCGGTCAGTTCCACGACACCGTCGTAGAAGCCGGGGACGGCCACGTGCCCCCGCTCGTCGTGCAGGGCGGCGACCAGGCGGGCGACGGCGGTGGCCGGGTTGGGCACGGCGCCGCCGAAGGAGCCGGAGTGGATGTCCTGGTCGGGGCCGTACAGCCGGATCTCGCACTCGGCGAGGCCACGCATGCCGGTGCACACCGTCGGGGTGTCCTCGGCCCACATACCGGTGTCGGAGACGATCACGGCGTCGGCCGCCAGACGCTCGGCCCGCTCCTCCACCAGGGCCCGGAAGTGCGGGGAGCCGGACTCCTCCTCGCCCTCGATCAGCAGCTTGAGGTGGACCGCGGGGGCGGTGCGGCCGGTGGCGGCGAGGTGGGCGCGGACACCCAGGGTGTGGAAGAAGACCTGGCCCTTGTCGTCGGCGGCGCCGCGCGCGTAGAGGCGGTTTCCGCGGACGACGGGCTCGAAGGGCTCGCTGTTCCAGCCGTCCTCGCGTGCGGCGGGCTGTACGTCGTGGTGGCCGTAGACCAGCACGGTCGGCGCGGCGGGGTCGTCGCTCGGCCACTCGGCGAAGACGGCCGGGGCGCCCGCGGTGGGCCAGACCTCGACGGTCGCGAAGCCCGTCTCCGTCAGTTTCGCGGCGAGCCAGTCCGCGCTGCGCCGCACGTCGGGCGCGTGGTCGGGCTGGGCCGACACGGAGGGGATGCGCAGCCACGCGGTGAGGTCGTCGAGGAAGGCGGCGCGGTGCTGCTCGATGTACGTGCGGACGGCGCTGTCCGGGGTCTGGCTCATGCTCACGAGCCTATCGGCCCGCGGCCGCGTCCTCGGCGGGCGGTTCGTCACACTCGGGGGGCGCGCTGGATCACGTCGCCCGCGCCGCCGGCCGCCCCGGACCCGCCTGTGAGCAGCCGCTCCAGCCCGGCCCGGCCGGGCAGGTCCCGGGGGCGTACGGCCTCGCCGGTGCGCACGTACAGGAACGTGGCGGTGACCGCGTGGAGCGGGACGCCCTGCTGTTCGGCCCAGGCCAGCCGGTACACGGCGAGCTGGAGCGGGTCGGCGGTGTGCTCCCGGCCGGTCTTCCAGTCCACGATCTCGTACGTCGCCGTCGCGCCCTCGCCCTCCCGGTAGACGGCGTCGATCCGGCCGCGCACGACCCGCCCGGCGAGGACGAGCTGGACCGGCTCCTCCACGCGGTACGGCGTGCGGCGGGCGTACGCGGTGCGCTCGAACGCTTCCTTGAGGGCCTCAAGGTCCTGTTCGTCGGCGATCTCGGCGTCCGCGCCGGGCAGCTCGTCGGGCTCCAGCAGGGGCAGCGCCAGCTCCTCGTAGCGCGACTCCACCCAGGCGTGGAAGCGGGTGCCCCGGCGCGCGGCCCGCTGCGGGGGGCGCGGCATGGGGCGCGCGAGTTCCTGGGCGAGCCCGTCCGGGTCCTCGGCCAGCCGCAGCAGCTGGGTGGCGGTCAGCGTCGCGGGCAGGGGGACGTCGGTGACGGCGCGGCGGGCGAGCAGCAGTTCCCCGGCGAGCGCCTCCAGATCGCGGTCCCAGGAGGCGATCAGGCGGGATTCCTCGGGGGTGAGGGAGGGTCCGGGGCCCGGCCCGGCGGGGGCGGGTGCCTGGTGGGGGATGGCGGGGGCGCCGGTATACGGGTCGTCGCCGGGGGGCTCGTGGCCCGGCCCGGCGTCGTAGGGGTCTTCGTACGGCGGCTCGTCGTGGACCTCGTCGTACGGCGGCTCGTCGTAGGGCGGCTCGTCGTAGGGCGGCTCGGTGTCGTACGGCTCGTCGTACGGCGGTTCCTCCGGCGGGGCCGGCCAGTCGGGGTCCTCGCAGGCGGCCGGGTCGGCGGGGGCCGGGCCGGTGGCGGGCAGGGTGTCGAGGTGGGCGAGGACGGTCTCGGCGGCGGCGCGGCGGCGGGCGAGGGCGCCGGCGTCCAGGGGCAGCGGCCAGGCCAGGTCGGCTTCGGGCTCCCGCAGGGCCGGGTTCTCCTCGTCGTCGGCGGGCTCCTCGGCCCAGACCTCGATCTCGCCGTACCCGTCGGCGCAGTGCGCGTACAGCTCCCGGAGGAAGTCGGAGGGGCCGCGCTTCTTCTTCTGGCTGGGGCCCCACCAGTGGCCGGAGCCGAGCAGGAGGGAGCGGGGGCGGGTGAAGGTGACGTAGCCGAGGCGGAGTTCCTCGGTGTGCTGGTGCTCCTTCACGGCCTCGTGGAACGCCTTCATGCCGCGCGCGTCCCAGCCCGCCACGTCGGGCAGGGTGGCGGCGTCGCCGCGCAGGGCGTGCGGCAGCACCTTGGCCTGCGCGGTCCACTTGTCGCGGCCCTGGGCGCTGGGGAAGGCGCCGGTGACCAGTCCTGGCACGGCCACCACGTCCCACTCCAGGCCCTTGGACTTGTGCGCGGTGAGCACCTTGACGGTGTTCTCGCCGCCGGGCAGGGCGTTGTCGAGGCCCTTCTCGTACTGGGCTGCGGTGCGCAGGAAGCCCAGGAAGGCGAGCAGGCCGGCCTCGCCGTCGCCCGCGGCGAAGGCGGCGGCGACGTCGAGGAAGTTGGCGAGGGTCTCGCGGCGGCGGGCGGCCAGGGCTCCCGGGGACGCCGACAGCTCCACCTCCAGGCCGGTGACGGCGAGGACGCGGTGCAGGACGTCCATCAGCGGGTCGGACAGCGCGCGGCGCAGATCGCGCAGTTCGGTGGCGAGGCGGGCGAAGCGCACCCGGGCGTCCGGGGAGAACGGCAGCCCGTCCTCGTCCCCGCCGCGGGCGTCCAGGAAGGTGTCCAGGGCGTCGGCGAGCGATATCACCTCGGCCGGGTCGGTGCCCTCCACGGCGGCGGCGAGGCGGCGGTCCGGGTCGTCGGTGTCACCGGCGCCCGCGTGGGCGACCAGCAGGCGGGCGCGGCGGCCGAGGAGGGCGAGGTCGCGGGGGCCGATGCGCCAGCGCGGGCCGGTCAGCAGCCGTACCAGGCTCGCGTTGGCGCCGGGGTCCTGGAGGACCTCGCAGACGGCGACCAGGTCGGCGACCTCGGGCAGGTGCAGCAGCCCGGACAGGCCGACCACCTCGACCGGGACCTCGCGGGCGACCAGCGCGCCCTGGATCGCGGCGAAGTCGGCGGCCGTACGGCACAGGACGGCGATCTCGCCGGGCGGGGTCCCGGTGCGCACCAGGTGGGCGAGGGAGTCGGCGAGCCAGTCCAGCTCCTCGGCGTGGGTGGGCAGCAGGGCGCAGCGGACCAGGCCGTCGCGCTCGGCGCCGGGGGCCGGGCGCAGGGCCTCGACGCCCGCGTGCAGGGCGCGCAGGGGGGCGGCGAGCCCGTTGGCGAGGTCGAGGAGGCGCCCGCCGCTGCGGCGGTTCTCGCTGAGCGCCTGGCGGGCGGCGGGGGTCCCGTCGGCGTGGCGGAAGTGGTCGGGGAAGTCGTCCAGGTTGGCGACGGAGGCGCCGCGCCAGCCGTAGATGGCCTGGCAGGGGTCGCCCACAGCGGTCACCGGGTGGCCGGTGCCGGCCCCGAACAGGCCCGCCAGCAGGACGCGTTGGGCGACGGAGGTGTCCTGGTACTCGTCCAGGAGGACCACCCGGAACTCCTCGCGCAGCACACGGCCCACCTCGGGCAGGGTCGCGAGGCGGGCGGAGAGGGCGATCTGGTCGCCGAAGTCGAGCAGGTCGCGCGCGCGTTTGGCGCTCCGGTAGCGCCCGACCAGTTCGGCGAGTTCGCGGCGGGCGGTGGCGGTCTCGGGGACCTTGCGCAGTTCGGCGTTGCTGAGCTTGGCGCCCTGGAGGGTGGTCAGCAACTCCGCGTCCCAGGCGCGCAGTTCGCCGGGTTCCACCAGGTGTTCGGAGAGTTCGGAGTCCAGGGCGAGCAGGTCGCCGACCAGATCGGCGAAGGAACGGGTGAGCGCCGGGTAGGGGCCGGGGGCCTCGCGCAGCACGCGGGCGGCGAGCTGGTAGCGGGTGGCGTCGGCGAGGAGGCGGGAGGCGGGCTCCAGGCCGATGCGCAGGCCGTGGTCGGTGAGGAGGCGGCCGGCGAAGGAGTGGTACGTGGAGATGACCGGCTCGCCCGGGGGATTGTCCGGGTCGATCGCGTCGGGGTCGGTGACGCCGGCCTTGATCAGGGCCTTGCGGACGCGCTCGGACAGTTCGCCCGCGGCCTTGTTGGTGAAGGTCAGCCCGAGGACCTGCTCGGGGGCGACCTGTCCGGTGCCGACCAGCCAGACCACGCGGGCCGCCATCACGGTCGTCTTGCCCGAACCGGCGCCGGCCACGATCACCTGCGGGGCGGGCGGCGCGGTGACGCAGGCCGTCTGCTCCGGGGTGAAGGGGATGCCGAGGAGCTCCTTGAGCTGCTCGGGATCGGTGAGATGGGCGGGCATGTCCAAAAAGGTAGCGGGAGGCACTGACAGTCCCGTGCGCGCCGATCCCCCGGGCGGGGGGAAGCGCAGGTCAGGGGCTCGGGGTGCGGTACGCGGGGTGCCGTACGTCACTCCACCACATGCCGCCCCTCGGGCCGCGCGCTGCACGAGGCGCGGAAGGCGCAGTGGGCGCAGTGCTGGCCGGCGCTCGGGCCGAACCGCTCGTCCAGTACCTTTCCGGCGGCGGTCGCCAGCAGCCCGCCGACCCACTCCCCGGTGAGCGGCTCCTGGGTCTGCACCTTGGGCAGCGTCTCGCCGCCGTCGCGCTGGGCGGCGCCCTGCCGCAGGTGGACCAGTTCGGCGCCGCCGGGCTCGGGGTGCTCCCCGTCGAAGGCGGCGTCGACGGCTCCCTCGCGGACGGCGAGCTGGTAGACGGCCAGCTGGGGGTGGTGCTCCACCTCGCGCGCGGTGGGCGCCTGTTTGCCGGTCTTGAAGTCGACCACGTAGGCGCGGCCCTCGGCGTCCGTCTCGACCCGGTCCATCTGGCCGCGGATACGGACCTGGTAGTCGCCCGCCTCCAGGGTGACGTCGAAGTCCTGCTCGCTGGCGACGGACGTGCGCGTGGCGCGGTTCATCACGTGCCAGTTGAGAAAGCGTTCGAGTGCCGCGCGGGCGTTGTCCTTCTCCTGGCGCGACTTCCAGGGCGCGTCGAAGGCGAGCGCGTTCCACACCGAGTCCAGGCGCTCCATGAGGACGTCCAGGTCGGCCGGGGTGCGCCCGGAGGCGACCTCGTCGGCGAGCACATGGACGACGTTTCCGAAGCCCTGGGCGGTGGTGGCGGGCGCGTCGGCCTTCACCTCGCGGCCCAGGAACCACTGGAGGGCGCAGGTGTTGGCGAGCTGGTCCAGGGCGCTGCCGGACAGCACGACGGGCTGGTCGCGCTGACGCAGCGGCACCTTGCTCTCGGTCGGCTCGAACATGCCCCACCAGCGGGAGGGGTGGGCGGCCGGTACGAGGGGCCGGTCGTCCTCGTCGGCGAGCGCGGCGAGCCGGGCCAGACGGCGGGCGGCGGCCTCGCGCAGGGCGGGAGAGGCGTCCGGGTCGACGGTGGTGGCGCGCAGCTCGGCCACCAGCGCGGCGACGGCCAGCGGGCGGCGGGGGCGCCCGGTGACGTCCTTCGGCTCGACGCCCAGCTCGGTCAGGAACCGGGAGGGCTGGTCGCCGTCCTCGGCGGGTGCCTTCACGGCGGTGACGACCAGGCGGTCGCGCGCGCGGGTGGCGGCGGCGTAGAAGAGCCGGCGCTCCTCGGCGAGCAGCGCCCCCGGGGTGAGCGGTTCGGCGAGTCCGTCGCGGCCGATGCGGTCGGCCTCCAGGAGCGAGCCGCGGCGCCTGAGGTCCGGCCACAGGCCCTCCTGGACGCCGGCGACGACGACCAGGCGCCACTCCAGGCCCTTGGCCCGGTGCGCGGTCATCAGGCGGACGGCGTCGGGCCGTACCGCGCGGCGGGTGAGGGTGTCGGCGGCGATGTCCTCGGCCTCGATCTCGGCCAGGAAGTTCAGGGCGCCCCGGCCGCCGGTGCGCTCCTCGGCGCGCGCGGCGGTGGCGAACAGGGCGCAGACGGCGTCCAGGTCGCGATCGGCGTTACGGCCGGCCGCACCGCCGCGCCGGGCGGCGCGCTCCAGGCGGCCGGGCCAGGGCGTGCCGTTCCACAGGTCCCACAGCGCCTCCTCGGCGGTGCCGCCGCTCGCGAGGCGCTCGCGGGCCGTGCGCAGGAGCGCGCCGAGTCGCTGGGCGCCGCGGGCGTACGCCGGATCGTGCACCGCCAGCCGCTCCGGCTCGGCGAGCGCCCGGGTGAGCAGTTCGTCCGAGGGCGGCGGCACCATGTTCCCGCCGGACCGCTCCTCCTCCCGGAGCGCCCGCCCCAGCCGCCGCAGATCGGCGGCGTCCATACCGGCGAGGGGCGAGGTGAGCAGGGTGAGCGCGGTCTCGGTGTCGAGCCAGCGGGGCTGCTCGGCGGGGTCGGCGGGGTCGGCGGAGTCGGGCGCGGGCGGCTCCGCGAGTTCCGGAGAGCCGGGCGTGGCCTCCTCCGGGTCCCGTTCCACTGGGTCCCGCTCCACCGGGTCCCGTTCCACTGGGTCCCGTTCCACTGGGTCCCGCTCCCCCGGCTCCCGCACCTCGCGGTCCCGGGCCGCTCCGCCCGGCTCGCCCCTCCCCCGTGACTCCGCCCTCGCCACCGCGCGCAGTGCCGTCAGCAGGGGGGCCACCGCGGGCTCGTGGCGCAGCGGGAGGTCGTCGCCGTCGATGTCCAGGGGGACGCCCGCCGCGGTCAGGGCGCGGCGCAGCGTCGGCAGGGAGCGGGCGCCGGCCCGGACCAGGACGGCCATCTCGCGCCAGGGGAGGCCGTCCTCCAGATGGGCGCGGCGCAGGATGTCCGCGATGTTGTCCAGCTCGGTGCCCGGGGTCGGGTACGTGTAGACCTCGGCCCGGCCGCCGTCCCGGGCCGCGGCCTGCTCCCGGTGCGCGCGCACCTTGTCGGCGGGCAGCCGGGTCAGCGGCATCCGCTGGGTGATCAGCCGGGTCGCGTCCAGCAGCCTCGCGCCGGAGCGGCGGTTGGTGCGCAGCACCTGGACGGGCGCCGGTGCGCCGCCGGTGCGCGGGAACGCCTCAGGGAAGCCGAGGATGCCGTTCACGTCGGCGCCCCGGAAGGTGTAGATCGACTGGTCGGGGTCGCCGAGCGCGACCAGGGTGCGGCCGCCGCCGGCCAGCGCGTGCAGGAGACGTACCTGGGCGGGGTCGGTGTCCTGGTACTCGTCCACGTACACGGCGTCGTACCGCGCGGCGAGGTCCGCCGTGACCTCGGGGCGGCGGGCCAGCAGGACCGCGCGGTGCACCAGCTCGGCGTAGTCGATCACGCCCTGGAGGTCGAGCACGTCGAGGTACTCGGCGAGGAACGCGGCGGCCGCGCGCCAGTCGGGGCGGCCGATGCGGCGGGCGAACGCGTCCAGGGCGTCCGGCGCGAGCCCCAGCTCGCGGCTGCGGGCGAGGACGGCGCGGACCTCGTCGGCGAAGCCGCGCGTGGTCAGGCAGGCGCGCAGCTCGTCCGGCCAGCGCACCGCGGTCAGGCCCAGCCGCTCCAGCTCGGGCTGTCCGGCCAGCAGCTCGCGGACCGTGACGTCCTGCTCGGGGCCGGAGAGCAGCCGCAGCGGCTCGACGAAGAGCCCGCTGTCCTGGTGGGCGCGGACCAGCGCGTAGCTGTACGAGTGGAACGTGGTCGCCCGGGGGGCGCGGGCCGCGCCGATCCGCAGGGCCATCCGGTCGCGCAGGTCGACGGCGGCCCGGCGGCTGAAGGTGAGCACCAGGATGCGCTCGGGGTCGGTGCCCTGGGCGATCCGCGCGGCCACCGACTCGACCAGGGTGGTCGTCTTGCCGGTGCCGGGTCCCGCGAGCACGAGCAGGGGTCCGTCGCGGTGGTCAACCACGGCGCGCTGGGCGGCGTCCAGAACAGGAGGAGCCGTCCGGGCTGGCGGGGTACGGACCAGGCGGTACGCGCCGCGGCTCCCCCGCCGCGCCTCGGGGTGCGGCGGGTGTCCGGTGAAGGAGGAGGAGCTCACGTGGTTGGCCGGTCCTGGTGGTCGTACTGCTGGTCGTGCGGGCGAGCGGGTGGTCGCGCGCGCGGGGCGGTGAGCCCCGGGTGAGGTGCGCACGGGCCGCCGGCGCGATACCGCCGACTCTCGAACGTACGGCATGCCGCGGACGTCCCGGGTATCACCCGTACGGAGGACAGGTTGCCGCCGACCGCCTCCGATGGCGGAAGCTGTCAGGTGTGACCCGTGTCCGCGCCGCCGTCCCACCGGGCCCGCCGCATGTCGAGCCGCGGCAGGTGACCCTCGGCACTCCTGCTCGCCTCGCGCAGCGGTGTGCCCTCGGTCCGGTAGTGCGCGAGCGCGCGCAGTTCGTGGCCCGGCAGCAGCACCCCGTCGGAGCGTACGACGCGCCACCACGGCACGGCGCCGCCGTACAGGGACATCACCCGGCCGACCTGGCGCGGGCCGCCCTCCTCCAGCCACTCGGCGACATCGCCGTACGTCATGACCCGTCCCGGCGGGATCAGCTCGGCGACCTCGAGGACCCGCTCGGCGTACTCGGGCAGGTCGTCCGGGTGCGTTCCAGGGGGCTCCGCGCCGGGGCTCTGCTCGCTCATTCGCCCCATCCTGCCGCACCCCGCGGACATCGTGGAGCCCGGCGGAGCGAAGGTTCCTCTCGCCCCCGGGCGGCGCTTCCGGCAGACTGTGCGACCGCGCATCCACACCCTGGCGCCCGCGTGTGTCGGTGGGACATGCCACCATCGTGCGGGCGGTGACCGGTGATACGAGACCAAGAAGAGATCATGAAACAGCAGGGAGTGCACCCCGAGGGCGGGTCGGGCACCCCTGACGCCGGCGCGCGCCCGAACACCGGCCGTACGGGCGAGGGCGGCCGGTCCGCCCACCCGGACCCGCACCCCGCGGACCCGGAACGCACCGCGGCGGAACGCACCGAGGGGGCGCACATCCCGCAGAACCCGCCGACCGACCGGAGCGGCTCCGGAGGCGACGCAGACGACGGCGGTCCGCACGCGGAGCCGCACGCCGGCCACCCGCACCCGGCCCCGGACCCGGACGATCTGAACCCGGACCACCCGGACCCGGGCCACCCGGACCCGGACGGCCCGAACCCTGACCGCCCGGACCCTGACCGCCCGGACCCTGACCATCCGGACCCGGTGGAGGGTGACGAGCCCCTGCTGCCCGCCCGGGTGCACCGCCCCTCCGACCTGATGCGGCTCCTGGTCGGCCTGCTCGCCATCGTGGTGCTGCTGGCCGTCGCCGCGTTCGCGCACGGCACCACCTCCGGCCTCGAACAGGACATCAACAAGGGCACCGGGCAGGCCCCCGATCTGCTGATCAGATTCGCGGGGCTGGCCTCCAGCATCGCGATCCTGCTGGTCCCGGTCGCCTTCGCGATCGAACGGCTGATCAAACGGGACGGGCTGCGCATCGCCGACGGCGTCCTGGCCGCCGTCCTCGCGCACGGGGTGACCCTCGCCACCGACCTGTGGGTCGCGCGGGCCGCCCCCGGCTCGATCCAGGACGCCCTGACCCAGCCCTCCCCGGTCGACGTGCACGCCCTGACCGACCCGGTGCACGGCTACCTGGCGCCCGTCATCGCCTATATGACGGCCGTCGGCATGTCCCGCAGACCCCGCTGGCGCTCGGTGCTGTGGATCGTGCTGCTGCTCGACGCGTTCTCCATGCTGGTGACCGGTTACACGACCGCCTTCTCCATCGTCCTGACGGTGCTGATCGGCTGGTCGGTGGCCTACGGCACGCTGTACGCGGTCGGCTCGCCCAACGTCCGCCCCACCGGCCAGACCCTGCTGGCGGGTTTGCGTCATGTCGGCTTCCGCCCGGTCGGCGCGGCCCGTGAGGAGGTCGTCGAGAGCGAGAACGGCGACCGGGGCCGGCGCTACTTCGTCACCCTGGAGGACGGCCCGCCGCTGGACGTCACGGTCGTGGACCGGGAACAGCAGGCCCAGGGCTTCTTCTACCGGGCGTGGCGCAACCTCACCCTGCGCGGCTTCGCCACCCGCTCCAGCCTCCAGTCGCTGCGCCAGGCGCTGGAGCAGGAGGCGCTGCTGGCCTACGCGGCGATCGCGGCGGGCGCCAACGCGCCGAAGCTGATCGCCACCTCCGAGCTCGGCCCGGACGCGGTGATGCTGGTCTACGAGCACACCGGTGGCCGCACGCTGGACGCGCTGGCCGACGAGGAGATCACCGACGATCTGCTGCGCAGCGCCTGGTCGCAGGTGCGCGCGCTCCAGTCGCGGCGCATCGCGCACCGCAGGCTGGCCGGGGACGCGATCCTGGTCGACCCGTCCGGCGAGGTGATCCTGGCCGAACTGCGCGGCGGCGAGATCGCGGCCGGCGAGCTGCTGCTGCGCATGGACGTGGCCCAGCTGCTGACCACGCTGGGGCTGCGGGTCGGCGCGGAGCGCGCGGTGGCCTCGGCGGTCGGGGTGCTCGGGCCCGACGCGGTGGCCGACTGCCTGCCGATGCTCCAGCCGATCGCGCTCACCCGCTCCACCCGCAACACCCTGCGCCGGCTGGGCCGCGAACGGGCCCAGCGCGAGCGCGAGGCGGTCCTGGAGGCGTCCCACCAGGCCAAGCTGACCCGGCTGCGGGAGGCCGCGGAGGCGAACGGGACGACCCTCGCCGAGGGCGCCGACGCCGAGGAGCAGCTCAACAGGCTCGATAAGTCGGACAAGTCGAACAAGAAGGTCGTACGGGCGGAGCAGCGGGCCGAGCGGCGGGCGATCGACGAGGCCATAGAGGAGTCCCGCGAGGAGGATCTGCTCACCCAGATCCGGCACCAGGTGCTGCGGATCAGGCCGCAGGCCCCGGTGCAGCCGGCCCGCCTGGAGCGGGTGCGGCCGCGCACGCTGATCAGCTTCATCGCCGGTGCGATCGGCGCGTACTTCCTGCTGACGCAGCTCACCCACATCGAGTTCGGCACGCTGTTCTCGCAGGCCCAGTGGGGCTGGGTGATCGCGGCGGCGCTGTTCTCGGCGCTCAGCTATGTGGCGGCGGCGATGGCGCTGCTGGGCTTCGTGCCGGAGCGGGTGCCGTTCCCGCGGACGGTGGCGGCGCAGGTCGCCGGCTCCTTCGTGAAGATCGTGGCACCGGCGGCGGTCGGCGGGGTGGCGCTGAACACGCGCTTCCTCCAGCGCGCGGGCGTGCGCCCGGGGCTCGCGGTGGCGAGCGTCGGCGCCTCGCAGCTGTTCGGGCTCGGCTGCCACATCCTGATGCTGCTGTCCTTCGGCTATCTGACCGGCACCGAGAAGACGCCGTCGCTGTCGCCGTCCCGGACCGTGATCGCGGGTCTGCTGACCGTCGCGGTGCTGGTGCTGGTGGTGACGTCGGTGCCGTTCCTGCGGAAGTTCGTGGTCACCCGGGTCCGGTCGCTGTTCGCCGGTGTCGTGCCGCGCATGCTCGATGTGCTCCAGCGGCCGCAGAAGCTGGTCACCGGCATCGGCGGCATGCTGCTGCTGACCGCGTGCAACGTGATGTGCCTGGACGCCGCCGTGCGCGCCTTCGGCCACGGCATGACCACGCTGAGCATCGCCAGCGTCGCGGTCGTCTTCCTCGCCGGCAACGCGCTCGGCTCGGCCGCGCCGACCCCCGGTGGCGTCGGCGCGATCGAGGCGAGCCTCACCCTCGGTCTGATCGCCTTCGGCCTGCCCAAGGAGGTCGCGGCCCCCGCCGTACTGCTGTTCCGGCTGATGACGCTGTGGCTGCCGGTGCTGCCGGGATGGCTGGCGTTCAACCACCTGAGCCGTAAGGGAGCCCTGTAGGCCCCCTCCCGGTCCGGGCCGGGAGCGGCGCGCGCCCCCGCGGGTGCCCTACGGAGCCCGTAGGGGGCGGCCCCGAAAGGCCGTACCTCGTACGGCCCGTGCCCCGCGCGGCCCGGCGCGCGCGCCCGCAGGATGGGGGCATGGCCTCTCCCTCCCGGCTGCGAGCCGCCGCTCCCCCCTGGCCGCGTACCACCGCCCTGACGACGGCCGCCGTGCTGCTGGCCGCCCTGCTGGCCGGTTGCGGCGACGACGATGTCAGCACCGGCGCCACCGCGTCCCTCGCGTCCCTGACGACGCAGACGCTGGACTGGGCGGCCTGCCCGGCCCCGGACGAGGCGGAGGGCGGCGGGAGCGCGCCGTCCCCGCTGCCGAACGGCACCACCTGGGAGTGCGCCACCATGCGGGCGCCCCTCGACTGGGGCAAGCCGCAGGGGCCCACCATCGGCATCTCGCTGATCCGGGCCAAGGCCAGCGGGCCCGCGAGCGAGCGGATCGGCTCGCTCATCTTCAACTTCGGCGGGCCCGGCGGCAGCGGTGTCACCACGCTGCCCGCGTTCGCCCAGGACTACGCGACCCTGCGCACCCGCTACGACCTGGTCAGCTTCGATCCGCGCGGGGTGGGCCGCAGCGCGCCGGTGACCTGCAAGACCGACGCCCAGCTCGACACGTTCTTCCAGCAGGACGCGACCCCGGACGACGCCGCCGAGCGCACCCGACTCGTCCAGCGCACCCGGAACTTCAACGCGGGCTGCGAGAGCAGGTCAGGACAGGTGCTGCTGCATGTGCGCACCACCGACGCGGCCCGTGACATCGATCTGATGCGGCGGGTGCTCGGCGACGACAAGCTGCACTACTTCGGCATCTCGTACGGCACCCAACTCGGCGGTGTCTACGCCCACTTGTTCCCCACGCACGTCGGGCGGGCCGTGTTCGACGGGGTGGTGGACCCCACGCAGAACCCCGAGGAGAGCGCGCTCGGCCAGGCGAAGGGCTTCCAGCTGGCGCTCGGCAACTTCGCCGAGGACTGCGTCGCCAAGCCGGAGGGCTGCCCGCTCGGGGACACCCGGCAGGACGTCGAGAACCGCATCGCGAAACTCCTGGCCGACCTGGAGAAGAAGCCGATCCCGGGCATCGCCCCGCGCCTGCTGACCCAGACCGCGGCGACCAACGGCATCGCGCAGTCCCTGTACTCCAAGGACTTCTGGGAGTACCTCACCGAGGGCCTGGAGCAGGCGTACGACGGTGACGGCAAGGTGCTGATGGTGCTGTCCGACGCGATGAACGGCCGGGACGAGAACGGCCACTACAGCAACATCGCCTCGGCGAACGTGGCGATCAACTGCGCCGACGAGAAGCCCCGTTACACCGTCGCCGACGTGCAGCGCGCGCTTCCCCGGTTCCGCGCCGCCTCGCCGCTGTTCGGGGACTTCCTCGCCTGGGGCATGGTCGGCTGCACCGACTGGGCCGTGCCGGGCGCCGCCTACCACCCCGATGTCAGCGCCCCCGGATCGGCGCCGGTCCTGGTCGTCGGCAACACGGGCGACCCGGCCACCCCCTACGAGGGCGCGCGGCGGATGGCGGAGGCCCTCGGCAAGGGCGTCGGCGTCCAGCTGACGTTCAAGGGCCAGGGGCACGGCGCGTACGACAGCAAGGACCCGTGCGTGCAGAGCAAGGTGAACGCGTACCTGCTGCACGGCACGATCCCGAAGGCGGGTGCGGTCTGCGGCTGAGCCGCGCGCGAACCGGCCCGTACGGGAGAACCCGTGCGGGCCGGACGCCGTAGTGGGGCCCCCGGGTCACACCGTGCCGAGCGCGGTGCGCAGGACGGCGACGGCCTGGGCGATGGCGGCCTCGGCGGCGTGGGTCGCGCGCAGCGCGTCGAGCATCACGAAGTCGTGGATGATGCCCTGGTAGCGCACGGCGGTCACCGGCACCCCGGCGGCCCGGAGCCGGGCGGCGTACGCCTCGCCCTCGTCCCGCAGCACGTCGGCCTCGCCGGTGACGACCAGCGCCGGGGGCAGTCCGGTGAGCTGCTCCAGGGTGGCGCGCAGCGGCGACGCGGTGATCTCGGCGCGCTGCTTCTCGTCGGTCGTGTACTGGTCCCAGAACCACCGCATGGCGTCGCGGCGCAGGAAGTAGCCCTCGGCGAACTCGTGGTACGACGGGGTGTCGAAGGACGCGTCGGTGACCGGGTAGAACAGCACCTGCTGGAGCAGCGGGACGTCGCCGCGCTCCTTGGCCATCAGGGTGAGCGCGGCCGACATGTTGCCGCCGACCGAGTCACCGGCGACCGCGATCCGGGTGGCGTCCAGGCCGCGCTCGGCGCCCTCACGGACGACCCACTGGGCGACGGCGTAGTTCTGCTCGATGGCGACCGGGTAGCGGGCCTCGGGCGAGAGGTCGTACTCGGGGAAGACGACGGCCGCGCGGGCGCCGACGGCCAGTTCGCGGACCAGGCGGTCGTGGGTGTGGGCGTTCCCGAACACCCAGCCGGCGCCGTGGATGTAGACGATCACCGGGAGGGTGCCGGTGGCTCCGGCCGGGCGGACGACGCGGGCGCGGACGGAACCGGTGGGCCCGCCCTGCACATTCACCCACTCCTCGTCCACGGCCGGCTTCGCGGTCTCCCCGGACTGCACCTCGTCGACGGCCTTGCGGCCCTCGACCGGACCGAGGTCGAAGAGGTACGGCGGGTTCGCGGTGGCCTCGGCGAAGGCGGCGGCGGCCGGCTCCAGCACCGGGCGGGCGGCAGTCTCGGCGGACTCGGTGATCTCGGACACGAGGAGCTCCTGACGGTCGGGCCGGCGGTCGGATCGGCCGGCCGGCGGGTACGAGAAGAAAGGTACCGCCCAATTAGATCGCGCGCAACTAAGTTGTGCACGATCTAATCGCGATCGATGGACCACTGTTAAAATGGGACTTTTCATTCACCCGAGGGAGGACGCCCGTCATGGACCAGGTCACCCACCCCGAGGCGGGCACCCCCGACCCCGAGCCGGGCACCCCCGCCCTCGCGCCGGGCTCGCTCCTGCTCCAGGACCAGCTGTGCTTCGCCCTGTACGCGGCCTCGCGCGCGGTCACCGCGCGCTACCGGCCCCTGCTGGACGAGCTGGGCCTGACCTATCCGCAGTACCTGGTGATGCTGGCCCTCTGGGAGCGGGACGCGCTCTCCGTCGGCGACCTGGGCGGCGCGCTCCAGCTGGAGTCGAGCACACTCTCCCCGCTGCTCAAACGACTGGAGTCGGCCGGTCTGGTGCGCCGCGAGCGCCGCCCCGACGACGAGCGTTCCGTCACCGTCCGGCTCACCGGGTCCGGCGGCGCCCTGCGCGAGCGGGCCCGCGCGGTCCCCCTGGCCATCGGCGACGCGATGGGCCTCACCGCCGAGCAGGACGCCACGGCCAAGCACCTGCTGCGGCTGCTCACCACGAACGTGACGGCCGGATGACACGACGAAGCCCGCGACCCTGAACGCGAGTTCGGGGCGCGGGCTTCTCGACGCAGACGGAGGCCGCTCAGTAGACCGGCTTGTCCGGCTCGATCTGGTTGACCCAGCCGATGACGCCGCCGCCGACATGGACGGCGTCGGAGAAGCCCGCGGACTTCAGGACCGCGAGGACTTCCGCACTGCGGACACCCGTCTTGCAATGCAAGACGATCTTCTTGTCCTGGGGCAGCGTCTCCAGGGCGGTGCCCATGAGGAACTCGTTCTTCGGGATCAGCGTGGCACCCGGGATGGAGACGATCTCGTACTCGTTCGGCTCGCGGACGTCGATGATCTCGATGTTCTCGCCGTCGTCGATCCACTCCTTGAGCTGCTTGGGAGTGATCGTCGAACCGGCCGCCGCCTCCTGGGCCTCCTCCGAGACGACGCCGCAGAACGCCTCGTAGTCGATGAGCTCGGTGACGGTCGGGTTCTCGCCGCAGACCGCGCAGTCCGGGTCCTTGCGGATCTTGACCTGGCGGTACTGCATCTCCAGGGCGTCGTAGATCATCAGCCGGCCGACCAGCGGGTCGCCGATGCCCGCGAGGAGCTTGATGGCCTCGTTGACCTGGATGGAGCCGATCGACGCGCACAGCACGCCGAGCACACCGCCCTCGGCGCAGGAGGGGACCATGCCCGGGGGCGGGGGCTCCGGGTAGAGGCAGCGGTAGCAGGGGCCGTGCTCGGACCAGAAGACCGACGCCTGGCCGTCGAAGCGGTAGATCGAACCCCAGATGTACGGCTTGTTCAGCAGCACACAGGCGTCGTTGACCAGGTAGCGGGTGGCGAAGTTGTCCGTGCCGTCCACGATCAGGTCGTACTGGCCGAAGATGTCCATCACGTTCTCGGCTTCGAGCCGCTCCTCGTGAAGGACCACGTTCACGTAAGGGTTGATGCCCTTGACGGTGTCGCGCGCGGACTCGGCCTTGGAGCGGCCGATGTCGGACTGGCTGTGGATGATCTGGCGCTGCAGGTTCGACTCGTCGACCTCGTCGAACTCCACGATGCCGAGCGTGCCGACACCCGCCGCGGCCAGGTACATCAGCGCGGGCGAACCCAGGCCGCCGGCGCCCACGCACAGCACCTTGGCGTTCTTCAGCCGCTTCTGCCCGTCCATGCCCACATCGGGGATGATCAGGTGGCGGGAGTACCTGCGGACCTCGTCTACGGTGAGCTCGGAAGCGGGCTCGACCAGGGGTGGCAGCGACACGGGGACTCCGTTGGTCGGTCGATCACTACATTTGTTCTCCTGGTAACACTGCCACGCCCTTCTTCATTCCGAGACACCCGGTCCGAGGCGCGAGACGATTTCGTCCCAGTAGCCGGGCATCGCCTCCCAGGGGTCCCCCGAGCCACGGCCTCCGGTGCGGTCCGTGAAGTAGACCGTGGCCGCGCCCTGCCAGCGCGCGACGCGCAGCGCCTCCTCCAGATGCCCGCGCGGCACCCCGTGCACGAAGTGGCAGAACCGCTCGGGCGGATGGTCGGCGGTCCACTCCGCGACCTGTGACCAGCGGTAGTCGGACCAGGAGCCGGAGAAGGTCACCAGCTGGTCGGCGTGGTCCGCGTAGCCCGGGTGCGGGTGGGTGCCGTGGCCGAGGACGAGACGGGCACTGTCGTTGATCGCCCGCAGCTCCCCGAGTACCCGGCGGACGCCGTCGAGTTCGGCGCGGCCGTGGGGGCAGCGGTCGAGGAGGAAGCCGTCGACCCGGTACCAGTCGAGGTAGCGGTGGGCGTCGCGGACCAGGTCGGCGTGGGCGCGGACGCCCTGCGCGAGGTCGAGGCGGCCGAGGACGCGCGTGCCCGCGTGGTGCAGCGCCTGAGCCGCCGTCAGGCAGTGCGGGTCGGGGCGGGCGCCGGGGCCGCCGGCCACGTCGAGCGCCACCCAGTCCAGCGGGGTGCCGGGGCGGGCGAGCGCGGCCCACTGGGCGGGGGCGACGAGCGGGTGGGCGAAGCCGGGGACGCCGAGGGCGGTGCGGACGGCGGTGCCGGTGGCGCCCAAGGCGTCCTCGGTGGTGCCGGTGCTGGTCAGATGCGGCATGCCGCCTCCATCCAGATGTCGGCCAGGGACTCTTCGAGGTTGATGCGCGGCCGCCAGCCGAGCCGGTCGCGCGCGGTGCGCACATCGGCCTGCTGCCAGCCGCCGCAGCCGTCCGGGTAGGGGAACGCGGCCGGGGCAGTGTGCTCCGACTCGGCCCGGGGGTGGCCGAGGCCGCCGCGCAACACCCCGGACGGGGCGTCGAGTTCGTGCAGCGCGCCGCCGTAGCCGGCCACGCGGGCCAGGATTCCGGCGGCGTCCCGCAGCCGTACGGCACGGCCCGAACCGATGTTGATCACGCCCTGCGCGGCGGAGAGCGAGGCGGCGTGCACGGCGCGGGCGACATCGCGTACGTCCACGAAGTCGCGCTGCACACCGAGTCCGGCGAGTTTCAGTTCCCCGTCGCCGGACTGCATCGCGCGGCGCATCGCCTCGGCGAGCCGGCCGAGCGGGGAGCCGGCCGGGGTGCCGGGTCCGCAGGGCGAGAAGACGCGCAGCACCACGGCGTCCAGACCGGAGCCGAGGACGAGTTCGGTGGCGGCGAGCTTGCTGACGCCGTACGGACCGCCGGGCCGCGGTACGGCGTCCTCGGCCGTGGACGAGCCGGGCTGGCTGGGCCCGTACTCCGCGCCGCAGCCGATCTGCACCAGCCGCGCGCCGCAGCCGCTGCGCCGCAGCGCCTCGCACACGGTGGCCACGGCGACGGTGTTGTGCCGGGTCAGCTCGCGGGCACCGCCGCGGGTGGCACCGGCGCAGTTGACGACGACCCCGGGGTGCACCGCCCCCAGGAACCGGGTGAGCGCGCCCGGGCTGCCGGTGGCGAGGTCGAACCGGACGTCCGCGTCGTCGCCCCGCCCGAGCGCGGTGAGCTGTACGGCGGGGTCGGCGAGCAGCCGCTCGGCCACGAACCGGCCGAGGTAACCATTGGCTCCGATCAGCAGGACCCTCATCGGGCGGCTCCCTGGGTGAGGGCTTCGGGGGCTCCCTGGTGGGAGGTGGACATCTGGAGGTCTCCTTCAACGGGGTGGTGCTGTTGGTTCGGGGGGCGGCGCGAGCCGGTGCTCACCCGGGTGCTCCGGTGGGTGCGTGGGCGGAGGCGCGGGTGAGGGTGCGGCCGGCGTGCAGCAGCAGGGCCAGGGCGGCGGTGCCGCAGGCGAGGGCCGGTACGGCGGGTTCGCCCACGGTGTCCGTGAGGGTCCGCACGGGCAGCGCGAGCAGCCGGCAGTGGGGCAGCCGCCCGGCGAGGGGCAGCGCGAGGGCCATCGCCTCGGTGACCGCGGCGGCGCCGAGGGCGAGGACGGGGGCGCGCCGGTGCCGGTACGCGATGAGCAGCCGGGCGAGCAGGAGCAGGGCGCCGAGGGTGAGCGCCTGCGGGAGGGCCGCGGGTTCGCCGAGGACCTTTCCGCACGCCAGGAGGAGCGCGGCGAGCGCGCCGAGGAACAGGGCGAAGGCGCCGAGCAGCAGGGGGCGCGCGGCGGCCGTGAAGTCGTCGAGGCCCCGGCTGCCGGCGAGTGTGCGCCGGGCGCCCGCGGCGAGGAGATGGGCGCACCAGGCGGCGGGCGCGAGGGCCAGGGTGAGGGCGAGCGCGGGCGCGGTGGTGGTGGGCCAGGCGCCGCCGGGCGCGCCGTCGGGCAGCGCGTCGGGGCCGCCGGTGAGCACGTCGTGCAGCAGGCCGTCGCCGAACAGCGCGTAGCCGAGGAGCCAGAGGGTCCAGCTGACGAGGGATCCCTGCCAGGGGCGGGGGCGCCGGTGCCCGTCGCGCACGGCCAGGGGTCCGGTGCGCAGCGCCGCGCGGGCCGTGAGGGCGACGACGACGATCCCGGCCGCGGCCACGAGCAGCCGCGGCTGTCCCTGGGTGAGCCGCGTCCCGGCCGCGGTGCCCGCCGCGGCGGCCCCGGGCAGCAGGCTCAGCAGCGCCCACGCCGCGTTGATCCGGGGCACGGGGACGGCCGGCTTCGGCTCCGGCGGGGGCTCCCCGGTCCGCGGCACCCGCGCGTACAGCTCCTCGGCCAGCGAGAAGACGTCCCGGTGCCGGAACCGCGCCGCTGTCCGGTCGGTGATCCCCTGTGCCTCCAGCCCGGCCGCGATCTCCAGCGCGTCGACGGCCTGTTCGCACAGGTCGCGGTGCCGGTGGAGCAACGCCTTGACGGGGTCGCCGGAGGGGCGGCGGGGGGTGGCGCCATGGGAGGGGGCGGGCATGGGCGCAGACGGCCCGCTCGCGGGGCGGGCGGCGGGTGGTCGACGAGGGCCGCGGAGGTACGGGGCTCACCGGCACGGGACTTGGCGAGGACCACCCCGGAACCGGAGGACGCGGGCACGGAGCGGGGGGTCGCCGCCGAGGCGCCCGGCCGCTCCGGGGAGGTCGCGCCCGTGCGAGGGAAACCCTCGGCCGAACTGGGCATGTCAGAAGGGGGGTTGAAGCCAGGGGGGTTGACACCAGAGGTGTTGAGGCCAGGGACGTTGACGCCAGGCATGTCGAAGCCAAGCGCCCCGGCACCGGGCGCGGAGGGCACGCCGTCGGCGGCGTCCGGCCAGCTCACGGGGTCCTCGCCGCCGTACGGGCCGGCTACAGGGGCCCCCCGGTTCACTCCGACCGGCGCCTGCGGCCACTCCCCCACGTCCGACGCCACCCCGGCCGAGGATCGCTCTCTCGCCCCCGGAGCCGCCCCGGCCGAAGGCCGCTCCCCCGACTCCGAGGCCACCTTGGCCGGTCCCGGAGCCATCCCGGCCGAGGGCCCCGCTTCCGCGCCCCACGGCACCCCGCCGCTCGGCTTTCTCGGTGTGTCGCTCATCGGGCGGGCTCCGTGGTCGGGAGGGCCCAGGTGGGGGTGGCGGGCCAGTGGGCGGGGACGTGGGATTCGGCGGGGGCGGCGAAGGGCAGCGGCGCGCCGGACGCGTCGAGGAGGTCGCGGCGGACCGGGCAGTGCGAGACGATCTCCAGGTAAATGCCGTGAAACGCCGCGATGTTCTGCTCGACGGTGAACAGTTCCAGCGCCCGGGCCCGCGCGGCCGCCCCGAGCCGCGCACGGCGCTCGGGGTCGCGCAGCAGCGCCACACACGCGTCGGCGAGCGCTCGCGGATTGCGCGGGGGCACGACCAGTCCCGTACCGCCGATCACCTCGACCACCGCGCCGGCGTCCGTCGACACGGTCGCCCGGCCGCAGAACATGGCCTCGATCAGCCCGGTGGGGAAGCCCTCCACCACGCTGGAGAGCACGACGACGGCGCCGGAGGCGTACACCTCGGGCAGCGTGGGCGCGTACGGGCTGCCGATCTCCTCGAAGGAGACCGGGTTGCAGCCGACCGTGTGCGCCCCCTCCGCCTCGTCCGGGAAGAGCTGCGCGGCGAGCGCCCGGCAGTGCCCGAGGTACGCCGTTGACTCGGGTCCGTCCACCGTACCGACGATGCGCAGCCGGGCCCGGGGCTCCCGCCTGCGCACCTCGGCGAAGGCGTGCAGCAGCGCGACCAGGTCCTTGGCGGGTTCGACGCACCCGACCCAGACCAGGGTGTCCGGGTCCGCCCGGTCCGGTGACTCGCCGGCCTCGGCGAAGCCGTCGGCGGCCATGCCCGGGTACACGGTGCGAATCCTGGCCCGGTCCGCACCGCACCGCTCCTGCCAGCGGCGGGCGTGCGCGTTGCCCGGGGTGAGGATCTCGGCGCGCCGGTAGGTCTCGGTGGCGAGCCGTCCGTGGAACGCGGCGAGCAGGGCGCGCACCGCGGGCGCCGCCCCGGGCCCCCGGTCCAGGTACTGGGCGCGCAGATGGACGCCGTACTCGGTGACCAGCAGCGGCACCCCGCGAAAGTGCCGGGCGAGCAGCCCGGGGAGGGCGGCGGGGCCGCCGGACGTGGCGTGGCAGAGGTCGGCCGCGCCGAGCGCGTCGTCGCCGTACCAGTCGAGGGACAGGGGGCGCAGGGCGCGTTCGAGATGGCCGGTGACGGTGAGCAGGTCGGCCACGCGCGCCTCGCGCGCCGTGCGCGGCGCACCGGGCGCCCGGCAGGCGCGCTCCAGGGTGCGGACGCCGAGGTCGGAGCGGAGCGCCGCGCCGAGTCCGCCCTCCTCACGGGCGAGTTCGGCGAGCCCGTACAGGGCGTTGGCGAAACGGTCCGCCACGGCACCGGAGGCGCTGTGGTCCGCGGCCGTACCGCCCGTGCCGCCGTCCGCCGCCGTGCATACCGCGGCGGCCAGCTCGCCGTAGTGCTCGGTGAAGCGCCGGCGCGCGCGCCGTCCGTACCCGACCGCCCCGCTCTCGCCCCCGGCCGTCCACAGCGGTGCCGTACGGACCCGGGTCACCTGGGGCGGGAGCGGGAGCAGGCCCGCTTCCTCCTGGTGCCTGCTGCGGCTGAGCGCGTAGAGGTCGAACTCGTGCTGTCCGAGCCCGCGCACCAGCCGGTCGCACCAGAGGCCGGCGTCCCCGCCCGCAAACGGATAGCCGCCTTCTGTCAGCAGTCCCGTGCGCACGCGTGCACCCCCGATCTTCCTCCTGGTCGGCCGCCGTTGGTCCCGGCGGCTCACAGCGGGACGAACGTAAACGGACAAGAGGGTGGCGCGACGGACGGTTGTCCGTCGCGCCACCAAAAGGGGTGAACGCGCGTAACTTTCTCGTGCGGAACGCGTTTTGTCGCGCTAGGCGTTCACGCGGGCACGGGACGTCACACCGGGCGCGCCGTCCGGCGCCCGGTCAGGCCGCCGCCGGCTCGCCGCGCGCGGCCCGGCGCCGGGCCGCCAGCTCCGGATCGAGGGCGGGTACGGCGGCCAGCAGCTGCCGGGTGTACTCCTCGCGCGGGCTGTCGTAGACCTCGTCGGCAGGGCCGTACTCGACCAGCCGGCCCCGGCGCATCACCGCGAGCCGGTCGCTGACCTGGCGGACGACGGCGAGGTCGTGCGCGATGAAGACCAGCGCGAGGCCCAGTTCCCGCTGCAACTCGCCGAGCAGGGCGACCACCTGGGCCTGGGTGGTGACATCGAGCGCGGAGACGGGTTCGTCGCAGACGATGACGCGCGGGTCGGCGGCCAGCGCGCGGGCGATGCCGATGCGCTGGCGCTGGCCCCCGCTGAACTCGTGCGGGTAGCGGTCGTAGTGCGCCGCTTCGAGCCCCACGCGCTCCAGGAGTTCCCTCACCCGCCCTCTGATCCGTTCCTCGGCCCCCGCGCCCTTCCCGCCCCGGGCGCGCAGCGGGTCGGCGATGGACTCGCCCACGCTGCGGCGGGGGTTGAGGGAGGAGACGGGGTCCTGGAACACCATCTGGACGGCCGGGTTCACCCCGGTGTGCGGCTCGCCCGCGTACCGGATCCGGCCCGCGGTGGGCTCCAGGAGGCCGACCAGCATCCGGCCGAGGGTGGTCTTGCCGCTGCCGCTCTCGCCGACGACGCCGAGGGTCTCGCCCCTGCGCACGGTCAGCGAGACGTCGTCCACGGCCGCGAACGCCCGTTTGCCGCGCCCGAATTCGCGCCGCAGGCCGGTGGCCTCCAGGACCACCTCGCCGGTGGCCGGGGAGCCGGTGCGGCGGGCGTCCAGGCGCGGGACGGCGTCGAGGAGTTCGCGCGTGTACGACTTACGGGGCGCCGCGAGGACCGCCCCGGCCGGACCGTGCTCGACGGCCCGGCCGTGCCGCATGACCAGTACCTCCTCGACGCTCTCCGCGGCCACGCCCACGTCGTGGGTGACCAGCAGCAGGCCCATGCCCGTCTCGGTGCGCAGGGTGTGCAGCAGGTCGAGGATCTGGGCCTGCACGGTGACGTCGAGCGCGGTGGTGGGCTCGTCGGCGATCAGCAGTTCGGGCTCGCAGGCCAGCGCCATGGCGATGAGCGCGCGCTGGCGCATGCCGCCGCTGAACTCGTGCGGGCGCGCGCGGGCGCGCCGGGCGGCGTCCGGGATGCCCACCCGGTCCAGGACCTCGACGGCCCGCGCGCGGGCGGCGCGGCGCCCGGCACGGGTGTGCACCCGGTACACCTCGGCGATCTGGTCGCCGATGGCGTAGTAGGGGTCGAGGGAGGACAGCGGGTCCTGGAAGACCATGGCGGCCTTGGCGCCGCGCAGCCGCCGCAGCTCGCGCTCGCCGGCCTCCTGGACATCGGTGCCGGCGACGCGCACGGTGCCGTCGACCCGGGCGCCGGTGCCGCGGTGCAGGCCCAGCAGGGCGCCCGCGACCGTGGACTTGCCGGAGCCGGACTCGCCGACCAGGGCCAGCGCGCCGCCCTCGGCCAGGCTGAAGGAGAGATGGTCGACGGCCTTCAGCGCGCCGAACCCGACGCTCAGACCGGTCACTTCCACCAGGCTCATGCGAGCACCACCCGTCGGTCGGCCACCGCGTACAGCACGTCCGCGACGGCGTTGGCGAGCACCACGAAGAACGCGATGACGAGGACCATGCCGACGACCACCGGCAGGTCGACGACCTTCACCGCGTGCACCAGCTCCTGGCCGATGCCGGGCAGCCCGAACAGGGTCTCGGTGAGGACGGCGCCGCCCACGGCGGAGCCGACGTTGTTGGCGTTGAGCGCGATGACCGGGGCGAACGCGCCGCGCAGCGCGTGCCGCCCGACGATGGCCCGCTCGCCGACGCCGTACGCGCGGAAGGTGCGTACGTGGTCCTCGGCGAGGGTCTCCAGCATCGCGGCGCGGGTCAGCCGGGCGAAGGTCGCGGCCTCGATCAGGGCCAGCGACAGCCAGGGCAGCAGCAGGTTCCAGGCCCACTGCTGGGGGTCGTCGGTGAAGGCGACGTACTCCGGGAAGGGCAGCAGCTGGAGTTCGCCGCAGACGACGATCATCAGCACCAAACCGATGACGAACACCGGGGTGGCGGTGCCCGCGAGGGTGATCGCGGTGAGCACCCGCTCCGAGACGCGGCCGCGCCGCCAGGCGGAGAGGATGCCGGTGCCGACACCGAGGGCGAGCCACAGCACCATGCCGCCGAGCACCAGCGAGAGGCTGACCGGCAGCTTGCCGAGGATGATGTCCAGGACCTGCTGCCCGGTCTGGTACGACTGCCCGAGGCAGGGCGCCGCGCAGTGCTCCACGGAGGTGCCGGTGGAGAAGTCCTGGCCGGCCAAAAGGCCCTGGAGGAAGTGCCAGTAGCGCACGTAGAGGGGGTCGCCGAGGTGCAGCTGTTCGGCGACCTGGTGCACCTGGGCGGGCGAGCAGCGCGGGCCGCAGGTGATCTGGGCGACGTTGCCGGGGGTGACGTAGAAGACGACGTAGACGATGACCGAGACGGCGAGCAGGGTGATGACCGCGCCCACGGCCCGGCGCAGCAGGAATCCGCCGAAGCCGCTCACAGGGTCGCCTCCTTCTTGACCGCGTCCTCGGCCGTGCCCTTTTCCGTGCCCCTGGACGTCTCCGTGCCTTCCGTGCCCTTGGCCGTGCCCGTGCCCCTGGCCTTCTTCTTGCGGCCGGTGCCGACCCGCAGCCGGGAGGCGGCGCGCGGGTCGAGGGCGGTGCGCACGCCGTCGCCGAGCACGGTGAGGGCGAGGATGGTGACGAACAGGGCGCCGGCCGGCAGCAGCAGGTACTGCGGGGCGGCCTGGTACCAGACGTCGGCGGCGGTGAGCATCTGTCCCCAGGAGGGCGTGGGCGGCTTGACGCCGACGCCGAGGAAGGACAGGGCCGATTCCGCCGAGATGTTCGAGGGCACGAGGAGCGCGGCGTACGTGATGATGGGCGCGGCGAGGCCGGGCAGCAGCTCCCGGTGGGCGATCCGCCAGGTCCGCCAGCCGCTGAGCCGGGCGGCACAGACGTAGTCGAGGCCCTTCAGGGACAGGGCCTGCGCGCGCACGATCTTCGCGATGCCGCCCCAGCCGATCAGGCCGAGGACGAGGGTGACCAGGACGGGCCGCGGGAAGCTCGCCGGGACGACCGCGAGCAGCGCCAGCGACATGATCATCAGCGGCATGGCGACGATGATGTCCGTGATCCGGCTCAACACTTGATCAACCCATTGATTGCCGAGGGCGGCCGCCACGCCGACGGCCACGCCGATGGTGATCTGGATGACGGTGGCGGCCAGGGCGACGCCGAGCGAGACCCGGGCGCCGTAGACCAGGCGGGCGAACAGGTCGCGGCCGGTCTGGGGTTCGACGCCCAGCCAGTGCTCCGCGCCGATGCCCCCGAGGGAGCCGACCGGCACGCCCCCGCGCGCGGAGTCGATCAGGGACGGGTGGTAGGTGAAGGGGTCCTGGCCCTCCAGGGCGGTGAGCAGCGGCGCGGCGAGCGCGACCAGGACGAGCAGCGCGACGACGGCCGCGGCGACCAGGGCGGCGCGCTGCGCCCGCAGCCGCCGCCAGAACCGGCGGGCCCCCGCGGCCGCCGGGACGGGGAGGTCCGTCCCGGCGGCCGGGGTGGCGAGGAGTGACTCGGTCACGGCGTCACTTCACCGCGACCTGGGAGATGTCCAGCACGCCGGTCCAGTCGCTGATGACGACATTGCGGATGTCCTTGCCGACCAGGCGCTTGTAGACGGGGTGGAACAGCGGCACCACGACGGCCTTCTCGCCGATCTTCTTGTCCAGGGCGCCCCAGCGCTTGGCTGCCGCGTCGAGGTCGGTCAACTTGTTGATCGAGTCAATCTCGTCATTGACCGACGTGTCGTCGAGCTGGCTCGCGTTGAAGTTCGCGCCGTCCTTGACGATCTGCCGGCCGTCGAAGATCGGGGCGAGGAAGGGACCGCCGGAGGGCCAGTCGGCGCCCCAGCCGGCGAGGAAGAAGCCGGGCTCGGTCTTCACGCCGTGGACGGTGTCCCGGTAGTCGTTGTCCTCCAGGCCCTGGAGCCTGACCGTGATACCGGCCTTCTTGAGGGCGTCCTGGAGGGCGGTGGCGATCTCCGGGCTGGTCGCGAAGTCCTTGGCGTTGGAGTGCGTCAGGGTGACGGTGAGCCCGTTCTTGTAACCGGCCTGCGCCAGCAGCTTCTTGGCCTTCGCCGGGTTGCCGGACGCGCCCGCCGGGAACGGGTCGTACGGCGTGTACCCGAAGGACTTCTGGTTCGGCAGGAAGGTCGTGGCGGGCTCGGCGAGCGCGCTGCCGCCGGCCGCGTTGACCACCGAGGAGCGGTCCACGGCGTACGCGATGGCCTCACGCACCCTGGGGTTGTCGAACGGCTTCACCTTCGGGTTGAACGCGATGTAGTTCGTGTAGCCGAAGTGGCCGGTGCCCACGCGCGCGGCCAGCTCCTTGTCGCCGGTCACCTTGGCGAGCTCGGCCGGGCCGAGGTTGGTGTCCGTGGTGACGGCGGCGGCGTCCGCGCCCTGGGAGGCGGAGAGCCGCTGGTCGATCACCGAGGAGTCGAGGCCGGAGCGGACGTCGATGGTGTCCGGGTACGCCTTGCGCTGGTCGTCGGTGGCCGCCGACCAGTTCGGGTTGCGCCTGAGCAGCACGTGCTCGCCGTCGTTCTCGTTCTTCACGACCTCGTAGGGGCCGGACGAGACCGGGTGCTCCTCGTACTTGGTGCCGGTGTCCTTGGCCTTGGGCACGGGCGCGAACTGCGTCTGGGTGGCCAGGAACGGGAACTCGCCCTCGGGCTTGTTCAGATGGAAGACGAGGGTCCGCTCGTCCGGCGTCCCGATCGCCGACAGGCCCTTCTTGTCCTTGTACGGCCCCTGGTAGTCCGCCGCGCCGGTGAGCCAGTCGCGCAGGTAGGGGGCGCCGCCGGAGAGCTCGGGGGCGAAGGAGCGCTCGATGCCGTACTTGATGTCGGCCGAGGTGATCGGGGTGCCGTCCTCGTACTTCAGGCCCTTCTTCAGGGTGTACGTCCACACGGTCGCGTCCTTGTTGGGACGCCCGGTGTCGGTGGCGAGGTCCGGCACGACCTTGGCGCCGGCCGCGCCGTTCGCCCGGTTGCGCGTGGTCAGGGTGCGGAAGACCAGCGAGGGGACGTTTCCGCCGCCGGAGGTGTACAGCCGCGCGGGGTCGAAATCGGTCTGCGGCTCGGCGTTCAGGACCGTGAGCGTGCCGCCCTTGTGGGGCGTCACGTCGCCACCGGAGCCCTTCGCACCGCTGTCCTTCGGACCGCAGGCGGCGGCGCCCGCGGCCACGACCAGGCTGACGGATGCCGCTGCCACGCGGCGCGCTATGACGGACGGTTGACGCATCGGAATGACGACCTCTCGGGGGAGATTCGAGGGTTTCTCGAAAAGTGAGACAAAGAGACGAGGAGTGAGACGTCTCTGGACAGACGTCGGCCCCGGCGTCGGGTCGTCGAAAAATCCGTGACCGGGGCCACGGAGGGGAAAAGGAAAAGGTCGCGACGCGAACGCCAGAGGGGCGGCGTCAGCGACAGTGGATGTCGGCCACGCAGAGCGCGGTCACGCCGATCAGCGCCAGCTCGATGGCGGCGCTGAAGGAGACGGCATGACTAGACCACATGCGCAGAAATATGAACGAACTCGCGGCTCATGTCAATGTGACATAAGCGCAGGTCGTCAACTCCTGGGATAGGGCCAGGCGTTGGGCAGACAGTGGATCCCGTCGTGGTCGAGGAACTTGGTCTGCTGCTGCATGACCGGCGCCAGTTCGCCGCTCTTCTCGCAGGTGACGTGGTTGTGGCCGAGCCGGTGGCCGACTTCATGGTTGATCAACATTTGCCGGTACATATGGATTTTGTCGCCATATGTCTTGCTTCCTTGAGCCCACCGGTACGCATTGATCATCACGCGCTGGGTGGCGGCCGAGTCGCAGGAGACGTTGTCCTCGGTGGTGTCCAGGCCGGACTTGGCGCACCAGGTGGCGGTGGTGCCGGGGCTGGCCAGGGTGATCACGAAGTCGGGTTTGCCGGAGGAGACCCGCTCGAAGGTACGGGTGCCGCCGTGCCCCCAACTCCGGTCGTCGTTCAGCGTCTTCTGCACGGCCTCGGCGAACAGCGCGCCGTCCAGGCCGAGTCCCTGCTCGATGTCCACCCGGTAGCGGTACTTCTGGCCGGTACCGGGCGCCTTGTCGAAGCCGGGGACGGTGCCGAACGCCCCGGACGCCTTCAGGGTGGCGCTCAGCGGGTACGTACGGTCCATCTTCTGCTCGTACGTCAACGGCGCCGCGTTCGGTTTCGCGGCGGACCCGGCCTGCGCACCGGCGCCCTGGTCCGCCGCGGAGTGCCCCGCCTTCGCGCCGTCGTCGCGGCTCTCGGTCACCTGCCCGGCGACGACCACCGCGAGCACGGTGGTGACGGCGGCCGCGGCGATACCGGTGAAGGCCCGCCCCTTGTTCCCGCGCGGCAGCCCCGCCTTGTCCGCACCGGCGGCCGGCGTCTTCTCCGTCGGCTCAAGATCCGGCTGCGACTTCTCCTCCGGCTTCTCCTTCGACTTCGGCTTCTCCTTCGACTTCGGCATCGGCTTCGACTTCGGCCTCGGCTCCTCGCCCGGCTGCTCCTTCGTCCGGAGGTCTCCGGACGCCCCGCCGCCGCCGGCGCCGCCGTCGAAAGCGTCCAGATAGTCTTGCCGGGGCCCACGCCGGGCAGGCCCCGCGGAGCCGCCCGGCCCGGCGGGTCCCGCCTGCCGCTGCCGGGGCAGCACGGCCCCGTGCCCACCGGCCCCGGACCCGGTGCGCTCCGGGAACTCCCCCCAGCCGCCGCCGGGTTCCCGCTGCTCGGGATGCCCGCCACGCGCGGCGCCCCTACCGGAAGCACGCGGCACGCCGTGCACGGGCAAACCGTCGGACACCTTGTCGACCCCGCCGGGAGGCGTGCCGTCGGGCAGCCGCGGCTTGCTGCGGGCCGGAGTCCCCTCGGGACCGCGCGCGGCAGCGCGCCCCGCCGCCCCCTCGGGACCGCGCGGCGCGCCACGCCCCGCCGCGCCCTCCGGGGATCTCGGCACCGCGGGGCCCGGCTTCTTCTCCGGCGGTCTCGGCGTGCCGCGGCCCGCCGCCCCCCGCTCACTCTTCGCCGCTATCTCCGGACCCTCGTCCTGCGCGGCCGGTTCGGCCGGTCCTCGGCGGCTGTGGCGTCCCACGGTGTCCTTCAGCTCCCCGCTTCCGTGCCCTCGGCGGCTCCCCGGCCGCCCGTCTCCGTGCTGTCGTCGTCTTTGCCGCCGTCATCTCTGCCGCCGGGCTCCGCGCCGCCGTCTCCCCCGGCCTGCGCCATCAGCTCCCGGAAGGCCCGCGCCACCACGCCCGGGTACTCCATCATCGCCACGTGCCCGGCGTCCGGCAGGGACAGCAGCCGGGAGTCGCGGAAGGAGCGGGCGGCCTTGCGGGCCATGCGGTAGCCGACGAGCTGGTCCCGGCCGCCGTAGACGAGCAGGGTCGGCGCGAGCACCCGCTCGGCCTGCCGCCACAGTCCGTGCTGCCCGCCGAGCGTGTACGCGTTGACGATGCCGCGCGCGGAGCGGGCCATCGCGTCCCAGAAGTACGGCAGCTGCAACCGCCGCTCCAGCTCCTCCACGGCCTGCCGGAACGCCTCCGGCGTCACCGTACCGGGATCGCCGTAACAAAGGCCCATGACCCCGCGCACCCGCTGCTCGGCCGTCCAGTCCTTGCTCATCCGGGTGAACAGGGCCGCGATGCCGGGCACCCCGAGCAGCCCGGTCGGCACCGCGCTGCGCTGGATCCGCAGCTCCGGCAGCGCGGGCGAGATCAGCGTGAGGGTGCGCACCAGATCGGGGCGTACGGCGGCCACCCGCGTGGTGACCGCGCCGCCCAGCGAGTTGCCGAAGAGGTGGACGGGACCGTGCCCGCAGGCGTCCAGGTAGCGGATGACGGCCCGCGCGTGCCCGGTGACGGAGTAGTCGCCGTCGTCCGGGGGCGGGGAGTCGCCGAAGCCCGGCAGGTCGACCGCCTCGCCGGCCACCACGCCGTCCAGCTCGGCCATCAGGTCCGACCAGTTCTGCGAGGAGCCGCCGAGCCCGTGCACGTACAGGGCGCGCGGCAGGTCCTCGCGCGCGGGCGGCCGGCAGCGCACCGACAGGGTGACCCCCGGCAGGCCCACCGTCCGCAGCCGCTCCCCCTCGCCGACCCGGACGGGCGCCACCCGGGGGAGGACGCTGGCGGCCGGCGCGGAGGGCGACTCGGTGGAAGACATGCGGGCAATGTTACGAGGTGATCACACCGGGGTTCGTGTGTTCGCCGTCACAGAACGAGCCGTTCCGCCGGGGGACGACCGGTGCGGCGATTCGGGCGCGCACGGCATGGCGTCCGAATCGGCCGTCTCCTAGGCTCGTACCAGAGGGCACCCGCGTGTGGCCCCTGCCGTGCCCAGGGACGTTCGTAGGAAGGGAGCCCATCATGGCCCAGGATCCGACCGAGCCCGACACCATCGAGGAACTGGACGACGAGACGGCCCCCGAGCTGGGCGTCGAGGACCCGGAAGTGGACGCCGTCGAGCAGCAGGCCGATGTCCGGCCCGAGCGCGACGACACGTTGACGGCGGAGAAGAAGGACCGGGCGAACGAGGCCGATCTGCTCGAACAGGCGCGCGTGGTCTCGCTCGACGAGGACGACTACCGCTGATCGCCCGTGCGGCTCGGCTTTCGCCGTCGTCCGGTACATGAAATTCTGCGTTCGCACCGCGCACACCACGGTTACCCAAAAGTACGATGGCCGCGCGGTCGACACCGCATGTGGACGACATTGGGAGGCGGCGTGACAGCCATCGAGCAGACAGAGGCAGCACGCCCGCGCGGCACCCGGCTGCCGCGCCGAGCCCGACGGAACCAGTTGCTGGGCGCGGCCCAGGAGGTCTTCGTCGCACAGGGCTACCACGCCGCGGCGATGGACGACATCGCCGAGCGGGCCGGCGTCAGCAAGCCGGTGCTCTACCAGCACTTCCCGGGCAAGCTCGACCTCTATCTCGCGCTGCTGGACCAGCACTGCGAGTCGCTGATCCAGTCGGTGCGCGGCGCGCTGGCGTCGACGACCGACAACAAGCAGCGGGTGCGGGCGACCATGGACGCCTACTTCGCCTATGTGGAGGACGACGGCGGCGCCTTCCGGCTGGTCTTCGAGTCGGACCTGACGAACGAGCCCGCCGTGCGCGAGCGCGTCGACAAGGTGACCACCGAGTGCGCCGAGGCGATCTGCGAGGTGATCGCGGAGGACACCGGCCTCTCGCGCGCGGAGTCCATGCTGCTCGCCTCGGGTCTCGGCGGGCTCGCGCAGGTGGTGGCCCGTTCCTGGCTGCACAGCGACCGCAGTGTGCCGCGCGACAACGCGGTGCACCTCCTCGCCTCGCTCGCCTGGCGCGGCATCGCGGGCTTCCCGCTGCACGGCAACGAGCACCACTGAGTCGCGTCACGCTGTTCATTCCCGGACGGTGTTCGCTGTTGGCGTGCCCGGCCGGACGCGTGCGCGTCCCCTCACCGGGCTAATGTGTGCTGGTACGGCGCGGATGATCGCGCACACAACTGACCGTCGGAGGGACAAAGCCGTGGAGGTCAAGATCGGCGTGCAGCACGCGCCCCGCGAGATCGTTCTGGAGAGCGGCCAGAGCGTCGAGGAGGTCGAGCGTCTGGTGTCCGACGCGCTCGCCGGGAAGACGCAGCTGCTGACCCTTGAGGACGAGAAGGGCCGCAAGGTCATGGTGCCGACGGACCGGCTGGCGTACGTGGAGCTCGGCGCGCCGGCCGTGCGCAAGGTGGGCTTCGGCGCGCTGTAGGCAAGGCCATGGCAAGGGCCCGGCGGCACTCGGCCGCCGGGCCCTTGTGCTGAGCGGATTCGCACACAGAGACGGCACAACTCCCCCATAGCGGAGGATTGCAGTCCGCAGGTCAGGGGTATGACGGGCTACGACCGTTCAAGACAGACCGGCCGTGGGAGGGACCCCCCGTCATGATCCTGGAAGCACTCGGCACCGGCGTTCTCGGTCTCCTGCTCGCCTGGGCAGCGACCGTCCGCCTCGCCCACCGCCTCCCGAACCGCCCCCTGGTCTATTCGACCGGCATCGCGGGCGCTCTGCTGGGCGACTTCGTCACCCGCAGCGCTGTGGGCCCGGGCTCCCTCGTGGTCCCCGTCCTGGGCGCGGCGATCATCTCGGCCGCTTCCCTGTCCCTCCTCCTGCGCCCGTCACGAGCCCGCCGCTCCCTGACGGCATGACGGGCGCGCCTTTCGCTACGCCGCGAGGCCCAGCGCGGCCATCCGCTTCGTGTGCGCCTCCGTGATCCGCGTGAACATCCGCCCCACTTCGGCCAGATCGAACCCGTCGGCCACTCCGCCCACGAGCATCGTGGACAGCGCGTCCCGGTCCGCCACCACCCGCTGCGACTGCGACAGCGCCTCGCCCATCAGCCGCCGGGCCCACAGCGCGAGCCGGCCGCCGACCCGCGGATCGGCGTCGATCGCGGCGCGCACCTTCTCCACCGCGAACTCCGCGTGCCCGGTGTCGTCGAGCACCGCGAGCACCAGCTCCCGCGTGTCGGTGTCGAGCCGCGCCGCCACCTCCCGGTAGAAGTCGCTCGCGATCGAGTCGCCGACGTACGCCTTGACCAGGCCCTCCAGCCAGTCCGAGGGCGCCGTCTGCCGGTGGAAGCCGTCCAGCGCCGCGACGAACGGGTCCATCGCGGCCGTCGGGTCCTCGCCGATCTCCGTCAGCCGGTTCCGCAGCCGCTCGAAGTGGTGGAACTCGGCCGACGCCATCTTCGCCAGCTCGGCCTTGTCCCCGAGGGTCGGTGCCAGCTTCGCGTCCTCCGCGAGCCGTTCGAACGCCGCGAGCTCTCCGTAGGCGAGCGCCCCGAGCAGATCCACGACGGCGGCGCGGTAGTGCGGCTCGGCGGCGGCCTGCGCCCAGTCCTGCGCGGCGACACCGGTCCGTACGGGGGCGGCGGACGCGTTCTCAGGCTTGTCAGAGCTAGTCATGAGGCGCACAATAGCCCGCTTGGCGCCCCCTTCAAGCCCCCGGTCGATCACTGTGACCGCCACTACGTGACCTATTCGGCCATCGCATGTGCGCGAATCCGGGGTATGGTGGTAATGCGCCTGGGAGTGCGTCGACGATGTTCGACGTGTTCCGGTAGGGCGCACGCATGAGGATGCCCGGTCGGTGGCCCGATCGGCTCCGACCCGACAGACCTCCGTGGCCGTACGGCTGAGTACGTACGACGACCGGAGGGACACCCTCAGCGGTACGAGCGCTAGAGCGTCGGCAGAGGTCCCGTGCTTTACGGCGTGCCTTGACAGGTTCGCCCGTACGGCAGCCGACGTCCCGGCACGGTCAGCCATGACCCCCGCGCTCGCCTCGCACCGCGCCACACAGAAGAGGCAGCACCCTGACTACGACGTTTCGAGACCTTGGGATTCTCCCCGAGACCGCCGAGGCCCTGGAGGCCGTCGGCATCGTCAATCCCTTCCCCATCCAGGAGATGACCCTCCCCGTCGCCCTTTCCGGCACGGATGTCATCGGCCAGGCCAAGACCGGCACCGGCAAGACGCTGGGCTTCGGTCTCCCCCTCCTGGAGCGCGTGACCGTCCCCGCCGATGTCGAGGCCGGACGCGCCACCCCCGACGCCCTCACCGACGCCCCGCAGGCGCTGGTCGTCGTCCCCACCCGCGAGCTGTGCACGCAGGTCACCAACGACCTCCAGACGGCCGGCAAGGTCCGCAACGTACGCGTGCTGGCCATCTACGGCGGCCGGGCCTACGAGCCCCAGGTCGAGGCCCTGAAGAAGGGCGTCGACGTCGTCGTCGGCACCCCGGGCCGGCTGCTCGACCTCGCGGGCCAGAAGAAGCTCGACCTCAAGCACGTCAAGAGCCTGGTCCTCGACGAGGCCGACGAGATGCTCGACCTGGGCTTCCTGCCCGACGTCGAGAAGATCATCAACATGCTTCCGGTCCGGCGCCAGACCATGCTGTTCTCGGCGACCATGCCGGGCGCGGTCATCGGACTCGCCCGCCGCTACATGTCCCGCCCCACGCACATCCGCGCCACCGCGCCGGACGACGAGGGCGCGACGGTCGCGAACATCAAGCAGTTCATCTACCGCGGCCACTCCATGGACAAGCCGGAGATGATCGCCCGCATCCTCCAGGCCGAGGGCCGCGGGCTCGCGATGATCTTCTGCCGCACCAAGCGCACGGCCGCCGACATCGCCGAGCAGCTCCAGCGCCGCGGCTTCGCCTCCGGCGCGGTCCACGGCGACCTCGGCCAGGGCGCCCGCGAGCAGGCGCTGCGCGCGTTCCGCAACGGCAAGGTCGACGTCCTGGTCTGCACCGATGTCGCCGCGCGCGGCATCGACGTCGAGGGCGTCACGCACGTCATCAACTACCAGTCCCCCGAGGACGAGAAGACGTACCTGCACCGCGTCGGCCGCACCGGCCGCGCGGGCGCCAAGGGTACGGCGATCACGTTCGTGGACTGGGACGACATCCCGCGCTGGCAGCTGATCAACAAGGCGCTGGAGCTGGACTTCAACGACCCGGTGGAGACGTACTCCACCTCCCCGCACCTGTTCTCCGACCTCAAAATCCCGGCGGGCACCAAGGGCATACTGCCCCGCTCGGAGCGGACCCGTGCCGGTCTGGACGCGGAGGTGCTGGAGGACCTGGGCGAGACCGGCGGCCGCGGCGCCCGTGGCCAGGGCCGTGAGCGCGACCGTGGCCGCGGTGGCCGGGGCGAGCGCCAGGACCGGCAGGGCCGCCCCGACCGTGCGGAGTCCCCCGCCGCCGAGGGCGAGCGCCCGGCGCGCACCCCGCGCCGTCGCCGCCGTACCCGTGGCGGCGCCCCGATGGACGCGGCGGCCACGCAGGCACCGGTCACCGAGTCCGCGTCCGCGGAGGAGCCGACGGCCCGCACCCCGCGCCGCCGCCGTCGCACCCGGAACGGCGCCCAGGCTCCGGCCGGGGTGACGCCGGCCGTCGAGGTGAGCACCGAGGCGCCGCAGGAGGCGCCCGTGTCCGCCCCGGCCCCGGTCGCCGCCGAGGTCGCGGAGAGTGCGGAGAAGCCGCGTCGCCGTCGTACCCGCAAGAGCGCGGAGACCGTGGCCGCGGAGCCGGTGGAGGCGACCGTCGTGGAGACCGCCACCGTCGCGGCCCCGCAGCCGGCCCCGGCCGTCGTCGCGGAGCCCGAGGCGGAGGCCAAGCCGCGCCGTCGCACCCGCAAGGCGGCCGAGCCGGTCGCCGAGGCCGTGGTGGAGACGGCGGAGGCGGAGGCCAAGCCGCGCCGCCGTACCCGCAAGGCGGCCGAGGCCCCCGTGGTCACCGCCGAGGCCGAGGTCGCCGAGACCGAGCCGAAGGCGCGCCGTACCCGTAAGGCGGCCGTCGTGAAGGCGGACGCGGTGGAGGCGGACGCGGTGGAGGCCGAGGCCAAGCCGCGCCGCACCCGCAAGACCGCCGCCGCCAAGCCGGAGGCCGACGCCCCCGAGGCCGAGGCCAAGCCCCGCCGCACCCGCAAGACCGCGGCGACCGCCGAGGCCACGACGGACACCGCCGAGGTCGCGGAGGCCAAGCCGCGCCGCACGCGGAAGACCGCCGCCGCCGTGGAGGCGACCGAGGACTCCGAGGCCGCGCCGCGTCGTCGTACGCGCAAGGCCGTGGAGCCGGTCGCCGAGGCCACGGCGGAGGAGGCCCCCGCGGCGGCCAAGCCGCGCCGCACCCGCAAGGCGGCCGTCGTGAAGGCGGACGCGGTGGAGACGGACGCGGTGGAGGCCGAGGCCAAGCCGCGCCGCACCCGCAAGACCGCCGCCGCCAAGCCGGAGACCGACGCCCCCGAGGTCGAGGCCAAGCCCCGCCGCACCCGCAAGACCGCGGCGACCGCCGAGGCCACGACGGACACCGCCGAGGTCGCGGAGGCCAAGCCGCGCCGCACGCGGAAGACCGCCGCCGCCGTGGAGACGGCCGACGGGGTCGAGCCTGCGGCTCCGAAGGCGCGCCGGACCCGTAAGGCCGTCGCCGAGACGGCCACCGCGGAGATCCCGGCGCAGGCCACCGGCGAGCCGGAGGCCAAGCCGCGCCGCCGCACCCGCAAGGCGACCGCCGCCGTGGAGGCCCCGGACGCCTGATCCGGCGCCGCCCGCGCGGCGGCACCGCAGCCCCGAACGGCCCGGTTCACCTCGGTGGACCGGGCCGTCGGCGTCCCCCCGGACCCCTCCGGCTAACCTCTCCCCCATGAGCAGGCCCGATACCTTCGTACCGCCCCCCGGCGCCCGTGCGTACGCGCTGCGCACCGCGCGCGGGGAGTTCGCCGTCGTCGACGCTCCGGTGGCCGAGGGGGTCGAGGCGAAGGGGGTCGTGCTGCTGCTGCCCGGGTTCACCGGCAGCAAGGAGGACTTCAACCCGCTGCACGCGCCGCTGGCCGGGCGCGGGTACCGGACCGTGGCCGTCGACGGGCGCGGGCAGTTCGAGTCGGACGGCCCCGAGAGCGACGAATCCGCCTACGCGCAGCACGAGTTGGCGGCGGACGTGCTGGCGCAGGCCGCGGCCCTCGGCGGGCCGGTGCATCTGCTGGGCCACTCCTTCGGCGGCCAGGTCGCCCGCGCCGCCGTCCTGCTGGACCACGCCCCCTTCAGGTCGCTGACCCTGATGGCATCGGGACCGGCGCGGATCTCCGAGGCCCAGCAGGAGCGGGTACGGCTGCTGCGCGACGCGCTCGCCGTGCTGACCATGGCCGAAGTGTGGGCCGCGATGCGGGAGATGGAGACGCCCGAGCAGACCGGGACCCCCGAGCCGGACGACACCCCGGGCATCCAGGAGGACATGCGGCGCCGCTGGATGGGCACGAAGCCCGCCCAGCTCCTCGCCGCCGGGCGCCAGTTGGACGCGGAGCCGGACCGGGTCGCGGAACTGGCCGCGGTGGCGCTGCCGTTCCACGTCGTGTCGGGCGCCCACGACGACACCTGGCCGGTCCCGCTGCTGGACGAGATGGCGATACGGCTCGGCGCGCGCCGCACGATCGTCGACGGCACCGAGCACTCCCCCAACACCGAGCGCCCGCTGGAGACCGCCCGCGCCCTCGCCGACTTCTGGGACGGCACCGGCGAGAACCGCTGATCCGGCCTGATCCAAACGAAAGACCCTAGTACTGCGCCTGCAAGTGGTCCCAGAACCCGTCCCTGAGGGCCCGGCGCAGATCGGCCTGGCCGCGCAGCGAGTACTGGAGCAGACCCTCGGCCTCGACCAGCAGGTCCTGGTCGACGGAGCCGGGCAGATAGGGGTGGCCCGGCAGCAGTTCGACCAAGGCGTCGCGGCCCCGGGAGGCCAGCCACTTGGCGGCGATCTGGGCGCCGACGAAGCGGACGTCGTCGCGGCTGGGCCGGGCCCCGGCGCCGGCCTCGTAGGCGGCGGTGCGCCGGGAGACGTACGGCTTGAAGAACTCCAGGTCCAGGGTGCGCTGGCTGTCGACCTCCCACAGCAGCGGCTCGGCCTGGTTGCGGCCCTCGGGCGCCTCGATGCCCCACAGGTGGACGCGGGCGCCGTACCCCTGGGCGGCCTCGACCGCGGAGACCAGGTCCTCGTCCCCGCCGAGCAGGGCCGCGTCGCTGATGGCGCGGTGGCGGGCCAGCGACTCCAGGTCCGTGCGGATCAGCGAGTCGACGCCCTTCTGCTGGTTGTTGGCGTTGAGGTTGCCGAGGCGGACCTTGACGTCCGGGAGTTCGGCGATGGACTGCTGCTCGGCGGTGTGGATGCGGCGCCGGGCGCCGTCGTACCAGTAGACGCGCAGCAGCCGGCTGTCCGCGAAGACGGTACGGGCGCGGTCGATCAGCGCGTCGATCAGGCCCTCGGCGTCGACGTCGAAGGCCCTGCGGTCCTCCGTCCCGGCGATCAGGCGGCCCGCGGCCGCGTACAGATACCCGGCGTCCACGAAGATCGCGTGGGTCGAGGGCGTCTTCGCCACCTCGGCGAGCATGCGTTCCAGCAGCTCGTTCGTACGGTCGATGCGGGTGGCGAGATGCGCCAGGTCGTCGTTCATCGCCCCCCATTCTCCTCGTCGTCACACTGTGAACACAACTGGTCCCGGTGGGTCCCAGGCGAACTCATACGGTCACCATCGACTACTTACCAGTGGGTAGTTAGACGTTCGAAAAATTTCTTTAGCGTAGGGAATGTTTGTAACACGCGGCACGTTGACTCAGTACGACGCCGGATACACATCCGGCGCACCAAGTAGTTCTCCGCAGGAGGATGACCAGACGAAGGGAGAAGCCTGTGCGCTTCGAAATCATGCGACTCGACGAGGTCGACGGCACCACCGTGGACAGCACCGTCGTGGACGCCGCCTCCGTCAACCGGATCGTTCAGCAGGCAGCCGCAGTGGGGCAGCGCCTGTGGATCCGCCCGGCCGAGACCCCGGCCTCATAACGGGGTTCCCGCTCAAGCCTTCCGGGGGAACCGAGTCGTGTACGACGGCCCGGTCCCCCCGGATCACCTGAGCGTCAGCTCCCGTGGATCACCTGGGTGATCCCGTTGATGATCTGCTGCACCGCGATCGCGGAGAGCATCATGCCCGCGAGCCGCGTCACCAGGACCACGCCGCCGTCCTTGATGATCCGGATGATCAGCAGCGAGTAGCGCATCACCAGCCACAGCACCACATGGATCGCGAGGATCGCGACCCACACGGATATCTGGGTGCTCACGCTGCCGGCCTTCTGCACGGCCAGGATGACGGACACGATCGCACCGGGCCCGGCGAGCAGCGGCATGCCGAGCGGCACCAGGGCCACATTGACGTCCTTGGTCGCCTTCGGCTCGTCGTTCTTGCCGGTGAGCAGATCGAGCGCGATCAGCAGGAGCAGTAGACCGCCCGCGATCATCAGGGCGGGCACGGACACATGCAGGTAGTCGAGGATCTGGTGCCCGAGGACGCCGAAGACGGCGATGACCCCGAACGCGACGCAGACGGCCTGGAAGGCCATCCGCTTCTGCACCTTCGCCGGCCGGCCTGCGGTCAGGGCGAGGAAGATCGGGGTGATCCCAGGGGGATCCATGATGACAAAAAGGGTCAGGAACAGAGAGCCGAAGACGGCGATGTCGAACATGCGGAAGTACTGGCCTTGCTGAAAGAAGAAGAACTGAGGGTGTGGGCGCGCGTCGGCCGCCGGGGCGGCCTCAGACTCCGCCGGCCCCCGGGACCGGGAACGCGCCGGTGGCCCGGCGGGTGATCTCCCCGTACACCTCGGGGTCGGTGGTGTAGTCGCCGAGTGCGACGGTCTTGCGGCTGCCGTGGTAGTCCGAGGAGCCCGTGACCAGCAGGCCGAGCTCCTTCGCCAGGCCGCGCAGCCGGTCCTTGGCGGCGTCGTCGTGGTCCATGTGGTCGACCTCGATGCCGTCCAGGCCGGCCGCGGCCATCTCGGCGATCGCGGACTCGGGGACCGTGCGGCCCCGCTTGGCGGCGGCCGGGTGCGCGAACACACAGACCCCGCCCGCGCCCTTGACCAGCCGGATCGCCTCGAAGGGGTCGGTCTCGTGCTTCGGCGTGTAGGCGCGGCCGCCGTCGGCGAGCCACTCCTCGGTGAACGCGTCGCTCACCGTCTTCACCACGCCCAGCTCGACCAGCGCGGACGCCACGTGCGGGCGGCCCACGGAGCCGCCGGCGGCGATCCGCTCGACCTGCTCCCAGGTGACCGGCACACCCAGCGCGTTCAGCCGGGCGACCATGCCCTTGGCGCGCGGCACCCGGTCGTCCCGGACCAGCTCGCGCTCGGCGAGCAGGGCGGGCTCCTCGGGGTCGAAGAGGTAGGCCAACAGGTGCATCGAGACGCCGTCGATGCGGCAGGACAGTTCGGCGCCGGGGACCAGGGTGAGCCCGGCGGGCAGCGCGGCGATGGCCTCGGCGTGCCCGCGGGTGGTGTCGTGGTCGGTGAGCGCGACGACGTCCAGACCGGCCGCGGCGGCGTGGCGCACCAGCTCGGCGGGGGTGTCCGTGCCGTCGGACGCCGTGGAGTGACAGTGCAGATCGATGCGCACGGTGACTCCAGACGGGCCAATGACGGAAGAGGACACCTCAGGATAACCGCCCGGGACACCCGCTTTGTCACGACCGATCCGGGGGTACGCCCCCTACAGCACTCCCCGGCCCGCACCCTACGACCCCTTATGGCCCTCCCTTGTGGCCCCTTAGGGGCGCAGCAGCCGGGGGGACAGCGCGCCGCAGGGCACCAGGTCCAGTTCGGCGCCCACGTCGCGCAGGTCGGTCAGCACCAGCTCGTCGTACAGCAGCAGGCCCGCCGGCTCGGGCCACATCACCGCCCACAGCCACATGCCGAGCGCCTCGCCGGCGAAGACGGCGCGGTCGTCCGGGGTGCGGTAGACGTGCCAGAGGGGGGTGGGGCGGCCGGCGGCGAGCACCTTGGTCTGGGGCGGCTTCTCCACGTTCATGTACGGGCCCGGGTCCGGGCCGTCGAGTCCCGCGTAGTGCGCGCCGAGGCCGACGCCCATCTCCTCGGCGACCAGGATCAGTTCGCCGGGGCCGCCGAGCGGGCCGGGTCCGGAGCAGGCGACGGCGCTCGCGCGACCGCCGCTGCGCTCGTCACCCGCGTAGGCCACGCCCGTGAAGAGCCAGCCGACCGGCAGCGGCCACGGCATCCACAGCGGGACATGCATGCGCTGCGCCACCGCACCGAGGGCCTCGACGCTGGGCGGGATCACGGGCTGTAGCGGAAACACCGCCCCGTGCACAGCGCACTGCCACGTGTCGGCGAAGAGACCGGGAGCCCTGACCCGGCCACCACACCGCGGGCAACTGGGTTCGCCCCTCATAGGGCTCCACGGTCCTACCCCGGCCCGTCCACGTCAAGGACGATCACCCGTCCGGGCGCCCCATCCGGGCACTCCGTCCGGGCGCCCCGACCCGGCCAAGTAGGTGCATCTTGCATTAATTAGCAGAGCTAACTTAGTATGTGTAAACGCCAACTATCCATCAGCCCCCTACGCGCTATCCAGCAGAACGGGAGAAGCACATGGACCCCCTAGACGCGGGAGCCGGCAGCATCCTTCGGCAGCCCAAGGCCGTCTGGGCCACGGCCGGCGCCTCCGTCGTCGCCTTCATGGGCATCGGCCTGGTCGACCCGATCCTGCCGTCGATCGCGCAGGGCCTCGACGCCACCCCCAGCCAGGTGTCGCTGCTCTTCACCTCGTACTTCCTGATCACCGCGGTCGCGATGCTGCTGACCGGCTTCGTCTCCAGCCGTATCGGCGGCAAGAAGACGCTGCTGCTCGGCCTCGCCTTCGTGATCCTCTTCGCCGGTCTCGCCGGCACCTCGGACACGGTCGGCCAGCTGGTCGGCTTCCGGGCGGGCTGGGGCCTCGGCAACGCGCTGTTCGTCTCCACCGCGCTCGCGGTCATCGTCGGCGCGGCGGCCGGCGGCAGCGCGGCGGCCATCCTGCTCTACGAGTCCGCGCTCGGCCTCGGCATGGCCTGCGGCCCGCTGCTCGGCGCGGTCCTCGGCAACATCAGCTGGCGCTACCCCTTCTTCGGCACGGCCACGCTGATGGCGATCGGCTTCCTGTGCATCACGGTGTTCCTGAAGGAGCAGCCGAAGCCGGCCCGCAAGACCTCGATCCTGGACCCGCTCAAGGCGCTCGGCCACGGCGGTCTGGCCTCGGCGGCGGTCTCGGCGTTCTTCTACAACTACACGTTCTTCACCGTGCTGGCCTTCACGCCGTTCGTCCTGGACATGACCCCGTACCGCTCCGGCGCGGTGTTCTTCGCCTGGGGTGTGCTGCTCGCGGTCTTCTCGGTGCTCGTCGCCCCGCGCATGCAGGAGCGGTTCGGCTCGCTGAAGGTGCTCGGCGGCTCGCTGGTGCTGCTCGCGGCCGACGTCCTGGTGCTCGGCTACGGCAGCCACACGGCCGCGATCGTCTGCACCATCCTGTCCGGTGCCTTCATCGGCGTGAACAACACCGTCTACACCGAGCTGGCGCTCGGCGTCTCGGACGCCCCGCGCCCGGTGGCGAGCGCGGGCTACAACTTCGTCCGCTGGTTCGCGGCGGCGGCCGCGCCCTACTTCGCGCCGAAGATCGAGGAGTGGACCGACATCCACATCCCGTTCGTGGTGGCCGCGGTCACCGCGCTGCTGGGCGCCGTGGTGGTCGTCGTACGGCGCCGCGCCCTCACCCACGAGGCCGCGGAGCTGGCGCCGCGGCACGCCACCGAGGACGGGGTCACGGTCTTCGCCAACTGACCCCTGGCCCCGTGAGGTTGCTCACTCCAGCGGTACGGACCTGCGGACGGGATCCCGCAGGTCCGTACCGTGCGCCAGCCAGCGTTCCTGGAGCGCCTGGGCGCCCTGCACCCGCTTCCACGCGGCCTCGTTCGGGGTCATCGGCAGCAGCGGCAGGAACCGTACGGGGTCCAGCGGACCGTCCAGCTCCAGGTCCTCGACCAGTCCGCCGGCCTCGCCCACCAGGACCGAGGTGAAGGGCGCGCCGGGCCACAGCGGATCGCCCACGTCCAGGGAGGCACCCGGGGCCACGACCAGCCCCTCGACCTGCGGGGAGGCGGCGAGCACGGCGAGCGGGCGGAGCACCTTGTCGGTGTCGGCGACGCCCGCGCGCACGGACAGGACCAGTTCGGCGCGGGGTCCCTCGACGGGGTCGGCGACCAGCGCGGTGGGATCGCTCATCGGGTGCGCGGACATGCCGAGGGTCGCGTAGCGGACGACGTCCCCCTCGGTGAAGCGGAGTACCTCGATGCGGTCCGTGCCGAGGAAGGTGACGGCCGCGCGCGCGTCCGGGGCGCCCAGCGCGGTGGTCAACCGTGCCTCGACCAGAGGAAGAACATCAACCATGCGGTGAGCATAGAACTCGTCAGCTGCGGGCAAAGCGGCACCTTGACAGCAAGGGCGGCTGGTACTCTGAGCCGGCGGTTCGGGGCGGCGCGCCAAGCGTGCTGTCAAGCCCGGAACCCTGGGAACTCCCTTACGAGGGACCGGCCGGAGGAGGTGGGGCTGTCATGGATCGAAGTCGACCTGGTAGTACCACTCGCTCTTCCGCCCGCTGAATGTAGTCACTGGCTGTCGTAGCCACTGACCGGTTTCCGTTCTGGCCGGCTGCCGCCTTCCCGTGCGCGTCACTGTTCGGAAGAGCACTTCGTCTCGCTTTGCCTGATCTGCGTCAGTTCTGCATCAGCAGCGAAATCGCCACCGCGACGGCGCGGTGCTCCCCGCTTTGTGGACGAGCCGAACACCTTCCCCCGCCCCGGCCGGGGAAATTCCTTCAGGACGTCCCCATTCCGGGTAGTTCCACCCGTCTTCGGCGGTCTTTCGTTGCCTGTCGCAAAGGAGCCTGCCCATGTCGATGATCCGCGACCTGCGCGCCGTGGTCCGACCCTCCCGTGTCTCGCCGCGCAAGGCCACGAGCACGCCGTCCGCGTCGTACGACACCACGCGTGACCCCGCCACCCCGTCGGCCGTGGTGGACTGCGCCGTCTACCGCGACGGCCGGCGCCTGGCGAGCGCGAAGCCGCTCACCCCGCAGGAGGCGATGCGCCAGGTGCGGCGCGACGGCGGCTTCGTCTGGATCGGGCTGCACGAGCCGACGGAGGCCGAATTCGCCGGTATCGCCGGCGAGTTCGGGCTGCACCCGCTGGCCGTCGAGGACGCCGTGCAGGCGCACCAGCGGCCCAAGCTGGAGCGGTACGACGACTCGCTCTTCACCGTCTTCAAGACGATCCACTACATCGAGCACGACCAGCTCACCGCGACCAGCGAGGTCGTGGAGACCGGCGAGGTGATGTGCTTCACCGGCCGGGAGTTCTTCATCACCGTGCGGCACGGCGGCCAGGGCTCGCTGCGGGCGCTGCGGCACCGGCTCCAGGACGACCCGGAGCTGCTGGCCAAGGGCCCCTCGGCGGTGCTGCACGCGATCGCCGACCATGTGGTGGACGGGTACATCGCGGTCGCCGACGCGGTCCAGGACGACATCGACGAGGTGGAGACCGAGGTCTTCTCGCCCGGGCGGGGCGGGGTCTCGCGCGGTGTGGACTCCGCGCGGATCTACCAGCTCAAGCGCGAGGTCATGGAGTTCAAGCGGGCGGTGGCGCCGCTGCTGCGGCCCATGCAGCTGCTCAGCGAGCGGCCGATGCGGCTGATCGACCCGGACATCCAGAAGTACTTCCGGGACGTCGCCGACCATGTCGCCCGCGTCCACGAGCAGGTGGTCGGCTTCGACGAACTGCTCAACTCCATCCTCCAGGCCAACCTCGCGCAGGCGTCCGTCGCCCAGAACGAGGACATGCGGAAGATCACCGCGTGGGCCGCGATCATCGCCGTGCCGACGATGGTGACCGGTGTGTACGGGATGAACTTCGAGCACATGCCGGAACTGCACTGGAAGTACGGCTACCCCATGGTGCTGACCTTCACGGTCGCCGTGTGTGTCGGCATCCACCGGGTGCTGAAGCGCAACGGGTGGCTGTGAGCGGCGCGGATAGGGTGGACGCATGACTGGCGAGCTGCTCGAGAGGGCTCTCATCGAGGAGGCCGCGAAGAAGTCCGGCCTGCTGTGGGTGCGGGGCGCGGACGCGTCCGCCGCGCATGCCGTGTGGCATGTGTGGCACGAGGGCGCGGTGTGCCTGGTCGGCGACGGGCCCGGGGAGCAGCCGCTGACGGGGCTGGCCGACGGGGGCGTCGCCGAGGTGACCGTGCGCAGCAAGGACAAGGGGGGCCGGCTGGTCTCCTTCACGGCCGCGGTGAGCGAGCCGGCGCCCGGTTCGCCCGGGTGGGAGGCGGCGGTCGCCGAGCTGAAGGGCAAGCGGCTGAACGCCCCCGACGCCGAGGTGATGACGGACCGCTGGGCGCGTGAGTGCCGGGTGCTGCGGCTGGTGCCGACGGGTGCGGTGGCCGCGCTGCCCGAGGGCGACCTGGCGCGGAGACCGGTGCCGACCCCGGCGACCACGCGCCGCCCGGTGCCGGCGGCGCTGCCGAAGCTGCTCGCCAAGCGCCGCAAGGGGCGGTAAGCCCCCCGGGGGGCCTCCTCCGCTACGACGCCGGCAGCTGCTGCCCGTAGTCCACCGTCTCCGAGTCCTTCGGCTCCGTGACGGTGAAGTCCGCGCCCCAGTCGGAGAAGCGGAGCGTGCCCGCGTTGCCCGCGCGGGTGAGGGCGAGGGGGTAGGGGGTGCCCTTGAGGGAGACGTCGAGGGTGCCGCCCGAGCCGTGGTCGCCCGCGATGCGGATGGTCGGGGTACTCGCCTCGGTGTGCCGCCCGTCGGTCGCCAGCGAGCCGTGCAGTGTCAGCAGACCCGAGAGGAGGACGTCCTTGTCCGTGAAGCCGATGAACTTCTTGTACGCGGGGTCCCCCTGCGGCACCTTCACGTACTTCCCGTCGAGCTTGGCCGCCGCCCCGCTCCCGTCGCCGCCCTTGGCGTCCGGCTGTGCCCAGAAGGCCGCGTCGGCCTTCAGATACAGCTGGGTGCCGACCCGCAGCAGCTTGAACGTGTCGGCGCCCGAGGTCACCGAGCCGGTCCCGCCGTCGTCCTTGAGCCGCATGTCGAGCCGGTACGTACGGCCGCTGGTCACCACGGTCCCGGACAGCCGGACCGCCGAGGCGCCCCGCGCGGCCGATCGCGTGCGCGCCTGGATCGTTCCGGCGGACAGCTTGCCGACCCCGTTCGTGCCCGCGTCCGGATCGCCGCCGCCGCATCCGGTCAGCACCGCCGCGCCCGTCACGGCCAGCGCGCACAGCGCGGTCACCGGGAGGGTACGGCCGAGGGGAATCGCAGTCACAGGTGAGGTCGCCTTTCCGACGGTTCCTTCAGCGGCGTACCGCAGCGTACCGGTGCTCCGGGCGCCCGGCGGAGCCAGTCCGTCCGGACCCCCCACCAGGGCGTATCCGAGCGGTACGGGCTAGCCTGAAGCGCAACCGTGCGGGCAAATCCGAGCAATTCACCGACAAAAGCAATCCTGGTCGCAAACCACTTCGCGCAGACCCCGATGTAAACCTCGTACGCACGTTCCCTGACAAGGAAGCAGAACCATGGCAGCCGGCGCCCCCCGGATCTTCGTCTCGCACCTCGCCGGGGTCCCCGTCTTCGATCCGAACGGCGACCAGGTGGGGCGCGTACGCGACCTTGTCGTGATGCTGCGCGTGGGCAAGAGACCCCCGCGCGTGCTCGGCCTCGTCGTCGAACTGTCCACCCGGCGCCGCATCTTCCTGCCCATGACCCGGATCAGCGGCATCGAGTCCGGCCAGGTCATCAGCACCGGGGTGATGAACGTGCGCCGCTTCGAGCAGCGGCCCACCGAGCGGCTGGTCTTCGGCGAGCTGCTGGACCGGCGGGTCACCCTGGTGGAGACCGGCGAGGAGGCCACCGTCCTCGACATGTCCGTGCAGCAGCTGCCCGCGCGCCGGGACTGGGAGATCGACCGCGTCTTCGTCCGCAAGGGCCGCAAGGGCGGCGCGTTCCGCCGGGTCAAGGGCGAGACGCTGACCGTGGACTGGTCCGGCGTCTCCGGGTTCTCGCTGGAGGAGCACGGGCAGGGCGCCGAGAACCTGCTCGCCACCTTCGAGCAGCTGCGCCCCGCCGACCTCGCCAATGTGCTGCACCACCTCTCCCCCAAGCGGCGCGCCGAGGTCGCCGCCGCGCTGGACGACGACCGGCTCGCCGACGTCCTGGAGGAGCTGCCGGAGGACGACCAGATCGAGATCCTCGGCAAGCTCCAGGAGGAGCGCGCGGCCGACGTCCTGGAGGCCATGGACCCGGACGACGCGGCCGACCTGCTCTCCGAGCTGCCGGAGGAGGACAAGGAGCGGCTGCTGAGCCTGATGCAGCCCGGCGACGCGGCCGACATGCGGCGCCTGATGTCGTACGAGGAGCACACGGCCGGCGGTCTGATGACCACCGAGCCGATCGTGCTGCGCCCGGACGCCACCGTCGCCGACGCGCTCGCCCGCGTCCGCAACCCCGACCTCTCCCCCGCGCTCGCCGCCCAGGTCTACGTCTGCCGGCCGCCGGACGAGACCCCGACCGGCAAGTACCTGGGCACCGCCCACTTCCAGCGGCTGCTGCGCGACCCCCCGTACACCCTGGTCAGCTCGCTCCTGGACGACGATCTCCAGCCACTGTCCCCGGACGCCTCGCTGCCGGTGATCGCCGGGTTCTTCGCCACCTACGACATGGTGGCCGCGCCCGTGGTGGACGAGGCCGGGTCGCTGCTGGGCGCCGTGACCGTCGACGACGTACTGGACCACATGCTGCCCGACGACTGGCGTGAGACCGAGTTCCATCTGGAGGAGAGCCCCGAGGGCGACAAGGGGGCCGGCCATGGTTTCTGAGCGCGACCGCGAGCGTGACCGCACGCCCGCCGGTGCCACGGCCGCCGGCCGCCCGCGCGCGCCCCGGCTCGACCAGCCGCGCCCGCCCCGGCGCCGGTTCCTGCCCGAGTGGGACCCGGAGGCGTTCGGCCGGCTGTCGGAACGGATCGCCCGGTTCCTCGGCACCGGACGCTTCATCGTCTGGATGACGATCGTCATCATCCTCTGGGTGCTGTGGAACGTGGTGGTGCCCCGGCATCTGCGGTTCGACGAGTACCCGTTCATCTTCCTGACCCTGGCCCTGTCGCTCCAGGCGTCCTACGCCGCCCCGCTGATCCTGCTCGCGCAGAACCGGCAGGACGACCGCGACCGGGTCAACCTGGAGCAGGACCGCAAACAGAACGAGCGGTCCATCGCCGACACCGAGTATCTGACCCGGGAGATCGCGGCGCTGCGCATGGGTCTCGGCGAGGTCGCCACCCGCGACTGGATCCGGGCCGAGCTCCAGGACATGCTCAAGGAGATGGAGGAGCGGCGCGGTCACGGCGGCCCGGTCGTATTCCCGGCGGAACGGACGGAACGCCCGCCGGGACGTGACGCAGACGACCGCTGAGGAGCTACCCGGAGGGCCCTCGGCGCGCCGTACCATCGTCCTTATGGCTACGGAAGACGCGGTGCGCGAGGCACTGGCGACGGTGAACGACCCCGAGATCAACCGCCCCATCACCGAACTGGGGATGGTCAAATCGGTGGAGATCGGGGAGGACGGCGCGGTCGCGGTCACCGTGTACCTGACGGTCTCCGGCTGCCCCATGCGCGACACCATCACCCAGCGGGTCACCGAGGCGGTCTCCCGCGTCGAGGGCGTCACCGGGGTGGACGTCACGCTCGACGTGATGAGTGACGAGCAGCGCAAGGAACTGGCGGCGGCCCTGCGCGGCGGCCAGGCCGAGCGCGAGGTCCCGTTCGCCAAGCCGGGCAACCTCACCCGGGTCTACGCGGTCGCCTCCGGCAAGGGCGGCGTCGGCAAGTCCTCGGTCACGGTGAACCTCGCGGCGGCGATGGCGGCCGACGGCCTCAAGGTGGGCGTCGTGGACGCCGACATCTACGGCCACTCGGTGCCCCGCATGCTGGGCGCGGAGGGGCGTCCCACCCAGGTCGAGAACATGATCATGCCGCCGTCGGCGAACGGCGTGAAGGTCATCTCGATCGGCATGTTCACCCCGGGCAACGCACCGGTGGTCTGGCGCGGCCCGATGCTGCACCGCGCCCTCCAGCAGTTCCTGGCCGATGTGTACTGGGGCGACCTGGACGTCCTGCTCCTGGACCTGCCGCCGGGCACCGGCGACATCGCGATCTCCGTGGCCCAGCTGGTCCCGAACGCCGAGATCCTGGTCGTCACCACCCCGCAGCAGGCGGCCGCCGAGGTGGCCGAGCGCGCGGGCTCCATCGCGGTGCAGACCCATCAGAAGATCGTCGGCGTGGTCGAGAACATGTCCGGGCTGCCCTGCCCGCACTGCGGCGAGATGGTCGACGTCTTCGGCACCGGCGGCGGCCAGCTGGTCGCGGACGGCCTCACCCGTACGACGGGTGCGAACGTGCCGGTCCTCGGCTCCATCCCCATCGACGTCCGGCTGCGCGAGGGCGGCGACGAGGGCAGGCCGGTCGTCCTGACCGACCCCGACTCCCCGGCCGGCAACGCCCTGCGCTCCATCGCGGGCAAGCTGGGCGGCCGCCAGCGCGGCCTGTCGGGCATGTCGCTGGGTCTGACCCCGAGGAACAAGTTCTGAGCCGTACGGCACGGGACGAGCCCTGAGCCGCACGGCACGGGAAAGGGGCGCCGGCATCACCCGGCGCCCCTGAGGTTCCCGCTGGCGTCACACGTACGCGGAGACGTCCTGCACCACGGCGAACCCGAGCCCGTACGCGCTCATCCCCCGCCCGTACGCGCCGAGATGCACCCCCGCGTCCGTGGACCCGGCCAGCACCCAGCCGAACTCCGACTCCCGGTAACGGAAGGACGCGGCCACCCCGTCCACCGGGAGCGAGAGCTTGGACCACTCCGGCCCGTCGAGGTCGTCGGCCAGCTCCCAGGCCGCCTCGGTCTGCTGGGCCAGCCAGTCGTCGCGCAGCGCGTGGTCCATCTGCCCGGGCCAGGTGAAGGACAGCAGCCCCACGCCCGCCAGCCAGGCCGCCGACGACACGGACGTCGCCTCCAGCATCCCCGAGCCGTCGGCCACTTGCCGGGACGGATGCGCCGCGACGGTCACCACGGCCGCGAACTTCTCCCTGGGCTCGGCCAAGGCACTGTCGTGCAGCACGGACGGTGTGTCACCGTGCCCGATCGAACCGTGCTCCACGGCCCCGTCGGCCGCCATGCCGACCTGCATCAGCCAACGCGGCCCCGTGAACGCCTCGTCGAGCCCGTACCAGGGGAAGGGCGCCCGCAGGTAACCGTCGACCGTACCGCGGTCGGCGGCGAGGCCCTGTCCGCCCTCCGTGGCCGGCGCCGTCGCGCCCACCCGACTCGTCGTCTCCATCTGCCCGGACGCCTCCTCGCGCTCGTCGGACCGAAGCGGCGGCCCGCCCCCCTTCGGGCGTACTCGTCCGGTCCGCACAACAACTCGGCAGCATATCCACACCGCTGAGAGCCGCCGGGCAGGCGCCTGTCGCCGGGGTCCCCCGAACGACCTGTTCAGGCCGTTCGGGACGGGCGCGGGCTATGACGCGCGTCACGTGCGCGTGTCGGGAGGCCGGACGGGAGGGGTGGGGCTCAGGTGGCGTCGAAGTCGAACGGCGGCCGGTCGTCCTTCTCGGACTCCTCGGGCTTCTTCGTCATGTCGATCTTCCCGCCGGCGGACGGCGCGGCCGCGGCGGAGTCGGAGGACGACGAGGAGGACGAGGACGACCTGACGTCATGGCCGTTCACCGCGTCGGTGAGCTCGGCCATCTCCTTCTTCAGGTCGAAGCCGTTGCGGATCTCCTGGAGTCCCAGGTCGTCGTTGCCGAGCTGCTTGCGCAGGAACGCCTTGGGGTTGAGGTCCTCGAAGTCGAAGTCCTTGAACTCGGGCCCCAGCTCGCTGCGGATGTCCTGCTTCGCGCTCTCCGAGAACTCGCGGATCTTCCGGATCGTGCGGGTGACGTCCTGGATGACCTTGGGGAGCTTGTCCGGACCGAACACGAGCACCGCGATGACGATGATCGTCAGTAGCTCCATTGGCCCTATGTCATTGAACACCTGACGCTCCTTGCGATGTCCTCGGTCGGTCCACGGTACCCGGCGTACTGGTCCGACCGGTACCGTCCCGAGGTGAGACTTCTGTCAGTTCTGCTCCGCGGTGCCCAGGACGAGTGAGACGTCCCGCTCGGTCCCGCCGCGTTCGACCGTCAGCCGCAGCCGGTCGCCGGGTTTGCGGGCGCGGATTCCGGCGATCAGTTCCGATCCGGTGTGCACCGGGGTGCCGTCCACCCCGGTGATCAGGTCACCCGCCTTGAGCCCGGCCCGCTCGCCCGGACCGTCCTTGAGGACGGCGGGGCCGCCGTCCGGGGCGCGGCTGCCGACGCGGGCGCCGTCGCCGGTGTAGCCCATGTCGAGGTTGACGCCGATGACCGGGTGGGTGGCGCGGCCGTCGTCGATCAGTTCCCCGGCGACGCGCTTGGCCTGGTTGACCGGTATGGCGAAGCCCAGGCCGATGGAGCCGGCCTGGCCGCTCCCGGTCGCCGAGCCGCTGTCGGCGGAGCGGATGGCCGAGTTGACGCCGATGACCCGGGCCCGGGAGTCGAGCAGCGGCCCGCCGGAGTTGCCCGGGTTGATCGGCGCGTCGGTCTGGAGGGCGTCCACGTACGACACATCGCTGCCGTCGCTCTTCTCGCCGCCCGCGGTGATGGGCCGTTCCTTGGCGCTGATGATGCCGGAGGTGACGGTGTTGGCCAGGTCGAAGGGGGCGCCGATGGCGACGACGGGATCGCCCACCCGGACGTCGTCGGAGTCGCCGAGGGCCAGCGGGGCGAGTCCGTGCACGCCGCTCACCCGGACCACGGCGAGGTCGTAGCCGCTGTCCCGGCCGACGACGGTGGCCTTGGCGGAGGTTCCGTCGCTGAACGTCGCCGATATCGTGCCGCCGGACGCGGCGGGCGCGACGACATGGTTGTTGGTGAGGATGTGGCCGCGGTCGTCCAGCACGAAGCCGGTGCCGGTGCCGTCCTCGTCGGAGCCGGAGACATGCAGGGTGACGACGCTGGGCAGGGCGCGGGCGGCGATCCCGGCCACGCTGTCCGGCGCGCGCCCGGCGGGCACGCTCCCGGCCCGCGTCGGTCGCGTATCGCCGCCGGTCCCCGCGCGCTCGGCATAGCCGCCGACGAGCCCGCCGAGCGCGGCCGCGACCACGACGAGGGCGAGCGTCCGGCCGAGCGCGGCGCGCCGCCGCCGGGGCCGTCCGCCGTGCACCGGCACGGTCCCGGGCTGCCGGAGCGGCCCCGCTTCCCAGGCGCCGTAGCGCGCCCAGGGGTCGGCCGGGGGCCGCGGGGCGGAAAGGGGCGGGGAGGCGGGCGCCGGGGGGACGGCGGGCACGGCTGCCGGGGGTGCGGCAGGCGCGGTGGCCAGGGGTACGGCGGGCGCGGGCGCGGAGGCCGGGGCCGGGGGTACGGCAGGCACGGGTGCCGGGGGTGCCGTGGGTGCCGGTGCGGGGTCCGGGGGGACGGCGCCCGCCGCCTGCGGTGCCATGGCCGTGCCGCGCGCCGGTGGTGCCGCCGGGTGCTGGACCGGTGGGGCGGGGGCCCAGGGGCCCGGTTCGCCGTAGGGCGGGGTGCTGTAGGGATCCGGTTCGTGCAACGGGCTGGGGCGCGCCGGCCTGGCCAGTTCGAAGTCACCGTCCGGCATCGGGCCGGCCCCCGCCGCTCCGGCCGGCTCCGCCCCCGGCGCCACGCCGTTCCCCTCGTCCATGCTCTCCCCAAGCTGACCGGGGCCCCGCACCGCGGCGGCCCCGGAACATCGACTGCATGCCCGGATTCAACCAGGTCACGGGCCCCGGCGCAGGGCCCGTCGCGGTGCCCGGGTCAGGGCGTCCGAGGGGGTGTCGCCGGAGCCGCCAGGGGCGCCACCAGGGGGGTCGCGGACGCCGGAGGGCGCATGGGGTTGTGCGGGGCCGGTTCGGGGCCGGGGTCCGGGTCGGACAGCATGCCCGGGACCATGGGTGCCGTGGACCACTTGCCCAGCCGCAGGTCCAGGGCCTTGTCCAGCGGGCGTATCAGCGGCGTCACGGCGTTCACGCCCGCCCGCAGCGGTCCGGTGGTCCGGCCGCCGGTGTCCTCGGACGAGCCGGCCGCGATGTCCGACGCGCCCGGCACCAGGGGCGCGGTCACGGCGGCCGTCGGCGGTGCCGTGCGCCCGAGCGGTGCTCCGCCGCCCTGGGCCGTCAGCGGTCCCTGCCGGCGGCGCTGGGAGTCCGAGGAGGCCGTGGCGCCGGTGCCCCCGCCGGTGGTGCGGGCCGGGATCACATTGCTGCCGGAGCCCCGGGCGTCCGCGGCCGGGTAGCCGGGGATGGCGGTGGTCACGCCGCCGAGGGCGACCGCGGCCAGCGACACCGCGCCGGCGGCGGCGAAGGCGAAGCGCAGCCCGCGGGAGGCGGAACGGCCGTCGTCCGGGCGGCCGACCGGATGGATGCGGAAGCCGCCCTCGCCGAGCGGACCGCCGGGCCCGCCGAAGCCGGTCCCCTCGGCGAAACCGGTCCGCCCGGAGCCGGTGTCCTGCGGGCGCGCGGGGACATAGCCGAAGGAGAAGCCCCGGCGCATGCCGAAGGTGCCCGGGTCGCCCGGGGCCTGGTTCTCGCCGCCGGTACCGGCGCCGGGGCCGAACGGTCCGGCGGCCGGGGTGCCGGCGTCGCCGTCACCGCCCCCGGGAAGGCCCTGGAGGCGGGCCAGCAGGCTCGCGGAGGGCGGGGGCGGGGCCGCGGTCGCGAACTTGCTCTTCAGCGCGCGCTGGGCGTCCGCCTCCGCCTTGCAGCGGGCGCAGGTGGCCAGGTGCGCGAGGACGCGCTCGCGGGTGTCATGACCCAGCTCTCCGTCCACCAAGGCGGAGAGCCGGTCTCCCAGATGCTGCTCGGCGAGATGTGCCTCGACCGGTTTCTGTCGTGATCCGCTCACGCCGTCGCGCCCCCTCCCCCCAGTGCGGGGACCCGGGCCATGAAGGAGCGCCGCTCGGCCGCTCGGGCCTCCGGGGAGCGGTGCGCGAGCGCCTTGCGGAGCTGGGAGCGGCCGCGGTGGATACGGGAGCGGACGGTGCCGAGCTTCACGCCGAGGGTCGCGGCGATCTCCTCGTACGACAGCCCCTCGATGTCGCACAGGACGACGGCGGCGCGGAACTCGGGCGCCAGGGTGTCCAGGGCCTGCTGGACGTCGGCGTCGAAGTGCGCGTCGTTGAAGAGCTGTTGCGGGGTGGGTTCGCGGCTGGCCAGGCGCTCGGCCGCGTCGTCGCCGAGGGCGTCGAAGCGGATGCGCTGCTTGCGCCGGACCATGTCCAGGAACAGGTTCGTGGTGATGCGGTGCAGCCAGCCCTCGAAGGTGCCCGGCGAGTACGTCGACAGGGAGCGGAAGACGCGGACGAAGACTTCCTGGGTGAGGTCCTCCGCGTCGTGCTGGTTGCCGGTGAGGCGGTAGGCCAGGCGGTAGACGCGGGCGCTGTGGGTGCTGACGATCTCGTCCCAGGTGGGCGGGGTCCACGCCTGCCCGTCCGCGTCACTGGTGAAGGTCGCGGTCTGGGTGTCGCGCCCGGCGGTGCCGGTGGCGTGGCTGTCAGCAGCGGTGTCGGTCACGGATTTCGGCCTGCCCGCCGATCCGAGGAAGCGCCGTAGCACTCCACCCCGGTCCTCGGGTGCGGCCGCACCTCCCCTGTCGGCTCTGGTGGTGTCCAGTGGAGCCCCTACCATAGCCACCTCGCCCGTTAGCTCCGGATAAGCGTTTTTACGAGAATTTGATACTTGCTGCGCCGGCTCGTGCCGCTGCGTCAGCAGTTGTGCGGTGCCCTGCTCCACCTCTCGCCCCCCGGACCGTCCCCCACCCTTGTCTCTTCCCTATAAACGCCCGGTCCCATCTGCGGGTTCCCGACGCCAACGGATACAGTCACGCCGAGGCATCCATGGGGACGACAGGAGAGGGTCATTACCGGCAACCGGCAGACGAGCTCGGCTTTCGCCGACGCCTTTGCCGCCGAGGACGAAGCACTGCTGTGGGCCCGCGACCGCGCCCTCGACGCAGGACTGCGCTCGGTGTCGCCCGGCACGGGTTCCGCGCTGCGCCTGCTCGCCGCCTCCGTGGACGCGAAGGCGGTCGCGGAGATCGGCACGGGCTGCGGGGTGTCCGGAATCCATCTGCTGCACGGCATGCGCCCGGACGGCGTGCTGACCACGGTCGATCCGGAGCCGGAGCACCAGCAGTTCGCCCGGCAGGCGTTCCGCGCCTGCGGCTTCGCCAGCAACCGGGCCCGCTTCATCCCCGGCCGCGCCCTGGAGGTGCTGCCCCGGCTCGCGGACGCGGGCTACGACCTGGTGTTCTGCGACGGGGACCGGCACGAGTACTCGGAGTACCTCGCCGAGTCGCTGCGGCTGCTGCGGGCCGGCGGCCTGGTGGTCTTCGAGGGCGTCTTCGCAGGCGGCCGTACGGTCGACTCGGGGCCGCAGCCCTCGGAGGTGCTGCGGCTGCGGGAGCTGCTGCGCACGGTGCGCGAGAGCCAGGAGCTGGTGCCCTCGCTGCTGCCGGTCGGCGACGGACTGCTGTGCGCCGTCAAGCGGTGACGGCGGCGGGGTACCTCGCCCCGGCGGGTCCCGGCGGGCAGGCTCCGCCCGGGAACACGGCCGCCCCGGCACCGCGTACGATGCCGGGGCGGCCGCAAGGACCGACTCGTGCGCGCGTCAGACGACGACCTTCTTGAGCGCGTCGCCGAGCGCCTCGGCCTCGTCAGGGGTCAGCTCGACGACGAGTCGACCGCCGCCTTCGAGCGGAACGCGCATGACGATGCCCCGCCCCTCCTTGGTCACCTCGAGCGGACCATCGCCCGTCCGCGGCTTCATGGCCGCCATGCTCGTTCCCCTTCCTGAAACCAGCTCATCGTCTGCCGATGGCCTGCGGGCACCCGCGGGACCGAACCGGACACGCGACACCGGCATCGAACACATTGCTTCTAAGCCATTATCCCGCATCTCAGGACCCGATGACCAACATCGGTCGGCATCGCTTGGGCAACGCGCGCGAGCAAAACCACTCAATTCGGGGATGTGGCTGCGATACTGCGCCACCGCACGGACGCCCTCCGGCCACCCGGGCCCCGGTTTTCTTTGACGCAGCTCACACCCGCCGCCGGGCCCTTGGCCGGTGATCTCCGCCATGCTGTGATCGGACAGGGACGTACCGCGCGGTACGTCACCACCGCGAACCGGAGGGGATGCGCCATGGCCGACACCGTGCTCTACGAGGTGAGCGACGGGCTCGCGACGATCACGCTGAACCGCCCCGAGGCGATGAACGCGCTGAACGTGGCGACCAAGGTCGCGCTGCGGGAGGCGGCCGAGGAAGCGGCCCGGGACACCGCCGTACGGGCGATCCTGCTGACCGCCGCCGGGGAGCGCGCGTTCTGTGTGGGCCAGGACCTCAAGGAGCACATCGGGCTGCTGGCGCAGGACCGGGAGACCGGTTCCGGGCAGACGATGAGCACGGTCGGCGAGCACTACAACCCGATCGTGCGGGCGCTGGCGGGGGCGGCCAAGCCGGTGGTCGCCGCGGTGAACGGCGTCGCGGCGGGGGCGGGCTTCGGGTTCGCGCTCGCGGCGGACTACCGGATCGTCGCCGACACCGCGTCCTTCAACAGCTCGTTCGTGGGCGTCGCGCTGACCGGGGACTCCGGGATCTCCTGGACCCTGCCCCGGGTGGTCGGACCGAGCCGGGCGCAGGACCTGCTGCTGTTCCCGCGCAGCATCGGCGCGCGGGACGCGCTGGAGCTGGGGATCGCCAACCGGGTCGTACCGGCGGCCGAGCTGCGCGCCGAGGCCGAGAAGGTGGCGCGCGGGCTCGCCGCGGGGCCGACGGTCGCCTACGCGGCGATCAAGGAGGCGGTGGCCTTCGGGCTGACGCACACCCTGGAGGAGACGCTGGAGAAGGAGGACGAGCTCCAGACGCGCGCCGGGCAGTCCGAGGACCACCTGATCGCGGTGCAGGCGTTCGTGAACAAGGAGAAGCCCAAGTACCTGGGGCGCTGACGCGTCCCTAGCCGCTGTTCCTCGCCACGCACGTCTCCAGGTGGTCGTTCACCAGCCCGCACGCCTGCATCAGCGCGTACGCCGTCGTCGGGCCGACGAACTTCAGGCCCCGCTTCTTCAACTCCTTGGACAGGGCCGTCGATTGCGGGGTGACCGCCGGGACGTCGGCCAGGGTCCTGGGGGCCGGGCGGCCGGCCGGGTCGGGGGCGTGGGACCAGATCAGCTCGTCCAGGTCGCCGGCCGCCCAGCCGGCGAGGACGCGGGCGTTGGCGAGGGTGGCGTCGATCTTGGCGCGGTTGCGGATGATGCCCGGGTCGGCCAGCAGGCGCTCGCGGTCCTCGTCGGTGAAGGCCGCGACCTTCTCGATGCAAAAACCCGCGAAGGCGGTACGGAAGCCCGGCCGGCGGCGCAGGATGGTGATCCAGGACAGGCCCGACTGGAACGCCTCCAGGCTGAGCCGCTCGAAGAGGGCGTCGTCGCCGTGGACCGGGCGGCCCCACTCCTCGTCGTGGTACGACACGTAGTCGTCGGTGGACAGGGCCCAGGGGCAGCGCGGCGCGCCGTCCGGGCCCACGACGGCGGCGGTCACTGCTGGTCCTCCGGGTGCCGGGACTTGTCCAGGGTGGGGCGCGGGGCGGCGGCGCGGGCGCCGGCCAGCGCGGACTCCAGGCCCGCGATCCGGGCGTCGCGCTCGGCGAGTTCGGCGCCGAGGCGGCCGAGGGCGTCGTCGACGTCGGACATGCGGTAGCCGCGCACGGCGAGCGGGAAGCGCAGGCTCTCCACGTCCTCGCGGCCCACCGGCCGGTCGTCGGGCAGCGGGTCCCGGAGCCGCTCGGGCGCGGCGTCCGGCAGCGGGCCGTCACCCTCCTTGCCGCCGCCCACCACGGCGAGGGTCACCGCGGCGACCACGACGGCCAGTGCGACGACCAGGAACAGGAACATCACCATCGTCGAGGCCCCCAGCTCGGGTGCCGGCACGCTGCCGGACGCGGAATCTGTCAGCTCCGATCGTGCCATGCGCGTCTGACAGTTAGGGTCACTGGCGGTCGCAGTGCCGGACGTACGAGGAAGAGGTCACAGCGGATGCTCAGGCTGGGCAGGCGGGAATTCGGACCGCACGAACGAGTGATCATGGCGATCGTGAACCGGACCCCCGACTCCTTCTACGACCGCGGGGCGACGTTCAGCGACGAGCCGGCCCTGGCGCGGGTCGAGCAGGCGGTGGCCGAGGGTGCCGCGATCATCGACATCGGCGGGGTGAAGGCGGGCCCCGGCGAGGAGGTCTCCGCCGAGGAGGAGGCGCGGCGCACGGTCGGCTTCGTGGCCGAGGTGCGGCGCCGGTTCCCGGACGTGGTGATCAGCGTGGACACCTGGCGGGCCGAGGTCGGCGAGGCGGTGTGCGCCGCGGGCGCCGATCTGCTGAACGACGCGTGGGGCGGCGCGGACCCGGGCCTGGCCGAGGTCGCGGCGCGCCACCGGGTGGGCCTGGTGTGCACGCACGCGGGCGGTGCCGAGCCGCGCACCCGCCCGCACCGGGTGACGTACGACGACGTCATGGCGGACGTGCTGGACGTGACCGTGGGCCTCGCGGAGCGCGCGGTGGCGCTCGGGGTGCCCCGGGAGTCGGTGCTGATCGATCCCGGGCACGACTTCGGCAAGAACACCCGGCACAGCCTGGAGGCGACGCGGCGCCTGGACGAGATGGTCGCCGCGGGCTGGCCGGTGCTGGTGTCGCTGTCCAACAAGGACTTCGTCGGGGAGACGCTGGACCGGCCGGTCAAGGAGCGGCTGATCGGGACGCTGGCGACGACGGCGGTGTCCTCCTGGCTCGGGGCGATGGTCTACCGCGTGCACGAGGTCGCCGAGACCCGCCAGGTCCTCGACATGGTCTCGTCCATCGCGGGCCACCGCCCCCCTGCGGTGGCCCGGCGCGGGCTGGCCTGAGCCGGACGGGAGGTCCTAGCGGCCGGCCTCCTTGGAGACCAGGGCGACCGCCTCTTCCACGTCGTCCGTGACGTGGAAGAGCAGGAGGTCCTTCTCCAGGGCCTTGCCGCCGGCCACCAGGGTGTTCTTGAGCCAGTCGACCAGTCCGCCCCAGTACGCGCTGCCGAACAGGACGATCGGGAAGCTGGTGACCTTCTGGGTCTGCACCAGGGTCAGCGCCTCGAACAGCTCGTCCAGGGTGCCGAGGCCGCCGGGCAGCACGACAAAGCCCTGGGCATACTTCACGAACATCATTTTCCGGACGAAGAAGTACCGGAAGTTCAGCCCGATGTCGACGTAGGGGTTCAGCCCCTGCTCGAAGGGCAGCTCGATGCCGAGCCCGACCGAGACGCCGTCCGCCTCGCTCGCGCCCTTGTTGGCGGCCTCCATCGCGCCGGGGCCGCCCCCGGTGATCACGGCCCAGCCGGCCTGCGCGAGGCTGCGGCCGAGCCGCACCCCGGCGTCGTACTCGGGCGAGTCCACGGGTGTGCGGGCCGAGCCGAACACGCTGATCGCGGGCGGGAGTTCGGCCAGCGTGCCGAAGCCCTCGATGAACTCCGACTGGATGCGCAGCACCCGCCAGGGGTCGGTGTGCACCCAGTCGGAGGGGCCGCCCGCGTCCAGCAGCCGCTGATCGGTGGTGCTCCGCGTCACCTGGCCCCGCCGCCGCAGGACGGGGCCGAGCCGCTGCTCGTCCGGCGGCTGCTTCTTACCCTCGGGGTTCCCGGTAGGCATATGCGCTCCCTCCGCTTGCCGGTGGTTCGCTCCCAGCCTAGATCTACGCGGGTTAAGCAGGGGGGACATATGCGTGTCCGCCAGGCGTGCGCCGGGCTCGGCCGTACTACGCGGTGAGCCAGTCGGCCAGCCGCTCCTCGGCCTTGAGGATCTTGGCCGTCTCCACCCGCTCGTCCCGCTTGTGCGCCAGGTGCGGGTTGCCGGGGCCGTAGTTGACCGCGGGGATGCCGAGCGCGGCGAAACGGGACACGTCCGTCCAGCCGTACTTGGGGCGCGGGATGCCGCCGACCGCCTCGATAAAGGCCGCCGCGGCCGGGTGGGAGAGGCCGGGCAGGGCGCCGCCGCTGTGGTCGTCGACCGTGAACTCGGCCACCCCGCAGTCCGCGAACACCTCGCGCACGTGCGCGATCGCCTCCTCCTCGGTGCGGTCGGGGGCGTAGCGGAAGTTGACGGCGACCACGCACTCGTCGGGGATGACGTTGCCCGCGACCCCGCCGCCGATGCGCACGGCGTTCAGGCCCTCGCGGTACTCCAGGCCGTCGATCACCGGGTAGCGGGGCTCGTAGGCCGCCAGCCGGGCCAGGATCGGCGCGGCCGCGTGGATGGCGTTGGCGCCCATCCAGGAGCGCGCCGAGTGCGCCCGCTCGCCCTCGGTGCGCAGCAGCATCCGCAGGGTGCCCTGGCAGCCGCCCTCGACCTCGCCGTCGGAGGGCTCCAGAAGCACCGCGAAATCGGCCGCCAGCCACTCGGGGTGCGCCTCGGCGACATGGCGCAGGCCGTTGAGGTGGGCGGCGACCTCCTCGTTGTCGTAGAAGACGAAGGTCAGATCGCGGTTGGGGGCCGGGACGGTGGCCGCGAGGCGCAGCTGGACCGCCACGCCCGACTTCATGTCGCAGGTGCCGCAGCCCCACAGCACGCCGTCCTCGTCCAGGCGGGAGGGCACGTTGTCCGCGATCGGCACGGTGTCGATGTGCCCGGCCAGGACGACACGCTCGGCGCGGCCCAGGTTCGTACGGGCGATCACGTTGTTGCCGTAGCGGTCCACCGCCAGGTGCGGCAGGGCGCGCAGCGCGCTCTCGATCGCGTCGGCGAGCGGCTTCTCGGAGCCGCTCTCGGAGGCGAAGTCCACCAGCCGCGCGGTGAGCGTGGCGGCGTCCAGCGTGAGGTCAAGCGAGGTGTCGGCCATGGCCCCGACCCTAGCGCGCCGCCCCGGGGCACCCCGTTCCCGCGCACGGCGGCGGACCACTGGTGAGCGGTGGTGATCGCTCCGCTACCTTGTACGCGTGTCACAGCCGTCCCCCACCCGTCCCAAGCGCCGCGGCCGTCTTCTCCGGTCCTGTGCGGCCCTGTTGGTCCTGTGCGGCGTCGCCGCCTACCTCGTGGTGCAGTACGTCACCGGAGGCGGCGGTTCCCGCGGCTGCAAGGTGGTCTCGGCCACCGGCGCCGGGGCGTCGTACGACTTCACGCCCGAGCAGGCGGCGAACGCGGCGACGATCGCCGCGGTCGGCACCGGCCGGAACATGCCCGAGCGGGCCGTGACGATCGCGCTCGCCACCGCGCTCCAGGAGTCGGGGCTGCGCAACATCGAGCACGGCGACCGTGATTCGCTCGGCCTGTTCCAGCAGCGGCCCTCGCAGGGCTGGGGCACCGAGCGGCAGATCATGGACCCCACGTACGCGGCCGGGATCTTCTACGCCCACCTGGCGAAGGTGCCCGACTACTCCGCTCTGCCGCTCACCGTGGCCGCGCAGAAGGTGCAGCGCAGCGGCTACCCGGAGGCGTACGCCAAGCACGAGCCGGACGCCGAGCTGCTGTCGGCGGCGCTGACCGGCCAGGCGGCGGCCACGCTGACCTGCGACGGGCGCTTCGACCCGGCGGCCGGGGCGATCGGCCCGGACGCGGTACGGGCCGCGCTGGTGCGGGACTTCGGGCGGGACGCGCTCCAGGAGACCGGCGCGGAGGTGGGCGGGGCACCGGTGCCCTCGCCGTCCCCCTCGCCGAGCGTGACGGCGACCGCGAGCGGGCGGACGGTGACCGTGCCGGTGCCGCTCGGGACGCGGACGGACGCGAGCGGGCGCGACGAGCGGGAGCGGGGGTGGCAGCTCGCGCACTGGGCGGTCGCCAACTCCTCGGCGCTGCACATCCACCGGGTGACGTACGCGGGCCGGGTGTGGACCGCCGGCAGCGACGGCGGGGCCTGGCAGCAGGTGCGCCCGCAGGGGGCCGCGGGGGCGGAGAAGTCCGTCGGCGTTGTCCAGATCGTGACCGGACAGTAGTACGGGTCATCGCGCCGACGGGTGGCGTCGGCGTTTCACACGCGGCCAAACGGGCGAGCCGGGGAACCCGGCCGGGAGCCCTTGGGGCGCAAGGGGCGGAAGGATTCTGCCGGGCGCCCTCACGGACGCCCTTTGCCCGTTTTTATCCCCACCTGATAATGCGATGCGTTATCGGTTCTTTACCCGGGGCGTCCGCAACCTTCGGCGGCTTCGAGCGGTAGTCATGGCGTCCGACCCGGTGCCGGGTCCGGACGACAGAGAGCGTTCTTCTCCCGTCGAATGGAGCATCATGTCCCTCCCCCTGACCCGCCGGATCGCCCGTGCCGCGCTGCTCGTCGCAGCGGGAGCGGCCGCCGGGGTCGGTGCGGCCGGCTCCGCCGGTGCGGCCACGAACCTGCCGGCCACCGCGAACCTGGGCGGCCTGACCGCGCTGGACGCGGCGCACGTCGGCGACACCGTCGACGGTGCCGCGCAGCACACCACCTCGCTGGCGGGCAACGCGGGCGGCAACGCCGTGAAGTCGGCCGTGCCGACCGCGGGCAAGACGGCCGGCGGTGCCGTGAAGAAGGCCGCCCCGGCGGCCCAGCAGGCCGCGGGCGGCGTCGCCGGCGCCGCGGGCAACGCCCTGGGCGACGCGGCCGCCGGCGCCACGAAGGGCGGCCTGCCGACCGCCAACCTGCCGATGCAGGGCCTGCCCCTCACCTGAGCCGCGGCCGGCCGGTGAAACGGGGTCCAGGGGACGTTCCCCCTGGACCCCGTTCGGCGTTCACGGGAGCGGCGCCGGGCGCGGGCGGAACCTACAGCCGCGCGACCGCCGCCGCGATCCGCTCGTCCGTCGCCGTCAGCGCCACGCGGACGAAGGTGTCGCCCGCCGGGCCGTAGAAGTCGCCGGGGGCGACCAGGACGCCCAGGTCGGCGAGGTGGGCGACGGTGGTCCAGCAGGGCTCGTCGCGGGTGGCCCACAGGTAGAGGCTGGCCTCGCTGTGCTCGATGCGGAAGCCGTGGGACAGCAGGGCGGCGCGCAGGGCCTCGCGGCGGGCGGCGTAGCGGGCCCGCTGCTCGTGCACATGGCCGTCGTCGCCCAGCGCGGCCACCACGGCTGCCTGGGTCGGCGCGGAGGTCATCATGCCGCCGTGCTTGCGGATCTCCAGGAGCGGGCCCAGGACGGCCGGGTCGCCCGCGATGAAGGCGGCGCGGTAGCCGGCCAGGTTGGAGCGCTTGGAGAGCGAGTGGACGGCCACGACGCCGTCGTAGGAGCCGCCGTTGACGTCCGGGTGCAGCACCGAGACCGGGTCGGCCTCCCAGCCCAGCTCCAGGTAGCACTCGTCGGAGACGACCAGGACGCCGTGGGCGCGGGCCCAGGCGACGATCTCCGTCAGCTCCTCCTTGGCCAGCACCCTGCCCGTCGGGTTGGACGGGGAGTTCAGCCAGAGCAGCTTCAGACCGGCCGGGTCGAGGTCGCGCGGGTCGTCGTACGTCTCGTACCCGGCGCGGGCCAGCCGCGCGCCGACCTCGTACGTCGGGTACGCGAGGCGCGGGTAGGCCACCCGGTCGCCGGGGCCGAGGCCCAGCTGGGTCGGCAGCCAGGCCACCAGCTCCTTGGAGCCGACGACCGGCAGCACATGCCGGTGGGTCACCTCGCGCGCGCCCAGGCGCCGCTCCAGCCAGCCGCAGATCGCGTCCCGCAGCGCGGGCGTGCCCCAGACCGTCGGATAGCCCGGCGAGTCGGCCGCGTCGACGAGGGCCTTCTGGACCAGCTCGGGGACCGGGTCGACCGGGGTGCCGACGGAGAGGTCGACGATGCCGTCCGGATGGGCCGCGGCCGTCTTCTTGTACGGCTCCAGCTTGTCCCAGGGGAAGGTGGGAAGCCGGTCGGAGACTGCGGACACGATCAGTGGCTCACTTTCGTCTGGTGCGGCAAACGCCTCGGTCCCGTGCGGCGGCGATCTGGGCGATCGGGGCCGTACGGGACCGAGGCGGCGCGTTCGCGGGCCGCTTGGGCGCTAAACGGTCACTCGCCCTGCGGCGGCAGCGCGGCGACGAAGGGGTGGTCGCGCTCGATCAGCCCCAGCTTGCTGGCGCCGCCGGGCGAGCCCAGCTCGTCGAAGAACTCGACGTTCGCCTTGTAGTAGTCCTTCCACTCCTCCGGAGTGTCGTCCTCGTAGAAGATCGCCTCGACCGGGCAGACCGGCTCACAGGCACCACAGTCGACGCATTCGTCCGGGTGGATGTACAAGGACCGCTGGCCCTCGTAGATGCAGTCGACCGGGCACTCCTCGATGCACGCCTTGTCCTTGACGTCGACACAAGGCTGCGCGATGACGTAGGTCACGCTGTCGTTCCTCCTCGATAGGGCGCTGGCGGGCCTCTCCAGGCTCCGCCGCCTGGCGCGCGGGAGCGCGGCGTCGTCGATGCCCGCCCCTAGTATCTCCGTTCCGGAGCACGATCCGAACAGGAGGGGTGAACTGACCGGTGGAAATCTCGGCACAAGGGCGCCTGGAAGTCCGAATCACCCCCGCTGACGTGGGAAAACGCGTCTCCGTACGGCGGTTGAGCGAACCCGGTGCGGCGCGGGAGAAGTTCACCGACACGGTAGGCGTTCTCACATCTTGGGATCATGGCGTGCTCATGATCACACAGCGGGGCGGTACGAGTGTCCGGTTCCCGGAAACCTCGCTCGTGGCGGGCAAGGTCGTACCGGCCGCCCCGGCGCGCCGCAGGGGCCCGGCGGCGGGCTACGCGGAGCTGGCGCGGGTCACCTCGCGCGGCTGGCCCCCGCTGGAGAGCGAGCGGCTCGGCGAGTGGGAGCTGCGGGCCGCGGTCGAGGAGGGGCCGCGCGAGGCGCGTCCGGCCCAGGTGGCGGCCGGGCGACGGGAGGGCTACACCCGGCGGGCCAACAGCGTGCTGCCGCTGGGGGACCCCGGGCGTCCGCTCGACGCGGCCCTGACGGCCGTACGACGCTGGTACGGCGAGCGCGGGCTGCCCGCCTACGTGCAGGCCGCGACGGGCGCCGAGGGCACGCAGGAACTGCTCTGCGCGGAGCTGGAGCGGCGCGGCTGGGTGCGGGAGGTGAGTGCCGAGGTGTGGATCGGCGCGCTCGCCCCGCTCGCGGACCGGCCCGAGGGCGCGGACGTGGTCCTCGGCCGCGAGGCGGACGAGGCGTGGCTCGCGCGGTACCGGCGCAAGGGGGTGAGCGAGGTGGCCCTGCGGGTGCTCTCGGGAGGCCCCTCGGTGTGGTTCGCCACCGTGCCGGGCGAGCCGGGCGGGGCCCCGGCGGCGATCGGGCGCTGTGTCGTGGACGGCCGCTGGGCCGGTTTCGCCGCGGTCGAGGTGGACCCCGCGCGGCGGCGGCAGGGCCTGGCCACCGAGGTGATGGCCGCGCTGGCCCGCCGGGCGCTGGCCGAGGGCGCCTCGGCCGGCTGGCTCCAGGTGGAGAGCGACAACGAGCCCGCGAGGGCCCTGTACACGGCTCTGGGCTTCTCCCGGCACCACGCCTACCACCACTTCCGGGAGCCCCGGGAACAGCCCGCTCACGGCCCGTCGTAGACATCCTCCCGGAAGGGCGAGAACCCGCCATGTCCCATCCCTACCTGCCGCCCCCGTATCCGCCGCCGCCCGAGCGGTCCGCCGAGCTGCGGGCGCGGTTCGCCGAGGAGGCCCGGTCCGAGCGGCCGGACCTGGCGGCGCTGTGCCTGCTGATCGGCGCGGAGGCGGACGGCTCGCTGGACGAGGCCGGGATCGACACCGCGCAGGCCGAGCTGGACCGGCTCGCGGGCGAGCTGCCGTACCGGCCCGGCGGGCCGCGTGCCTGGGCCGAGGCGGTACGGCGGCTGCTCGGCGGACGCTACGAGTTCCACGGCACGCCCGGCGACTACCAGCGCCTGGAGTCCTCGCTGCTGCACGAGGTGCTGCGGCGCCGGCGCGGCCTGCCGATCCTGCTGTCGGTGGTGTGGCTGGAGGTGGCCCGGCGGGCCGGGGCCCCGGTGTACGGGGTGGCGCTGCCCGGGCACTTCGTGGTCGGGTTCGGCCCGGCCGGGGAACAGGTGCTGGCCGACCCGTTCGAGGGTGGGCGGGTGCTCACCGGACCGGACGCCGAGCTGCTCGTGGTGGGGGCGACCGGGGCCCCGCCGGACCCCGGGATGCTGGAGCCGGCGCCCCCGCTGGAGGTCGTCCAGCGCATCCTGAACAACATCCGCGCGTGGGCCGCGGCCCGCCCCGAGCGCTCGGACGTGGCGCTGCGCGCGGTGGAGCTGTCGCTGCTGATCCCGGCCCACCCGGCCCGGCTGCGCTACGAGCGCGGGCAACTGCTGGTGCAGCGCGGACAGTTCACGGCCGGGGCGGACGAACTGGACGCGTACGCCGAGCTGATCGAGGTCGTCGACGAACCGGCCGCCGAGCGGGTACGGCAGCAGGCCCGCACCGCCCGGTCCAAGCTCAACTGAGCCCCCGTACCGGCTGCTTCTACAGCCAGCCCTTCTCCCGCGCGGTGCGCACGGCCTCCGCCCGGTTGCGGACGGCGAGCTTCTGGATGGCCGTGGAGAGGTAGTTGCGGACCGTGCCCTGGGACAGGTGCAGGGCCTTGGCCAGTTCGGCGTTGGTGGAGCCGTCGGCGGCGGCGCGCAGCACCTCGCGCTCGCGTTCGGTGAGCGGGTTCGCGCCCCCGGCGAGCGCGGCGGCGGCCAGCGTGGGGTCGATGACCCGCTCCCCGGCCAGCACCTTGCGGACGGCGGCGGCGAGTTGGGCGGCGGGCGCGTCCTTGACGAGGAAGGCGTCGGCCCCCGCCTCCATGGCGCTGCGCAGATAGCCGGGCCGCCCGAAGGTGGTCAGCACGACCAGTTTGACCCCGGGGTGCTCCCGGTGGACCCGGGCCGCGGCCTCGATGCCGGTGCAGCCCGGCATCTCGATGTCCAGCAGCGCCACGTCCACGTCGTGCGCCGCGACCGCGCCGAGCACCTCGTCCCCGCGCGCGACCTGCGCGACGACCTCGATGTCGTCCTCCAGGCCGAGCAGCGCGGCCAGCGCCTCGCGGACCATGGACTGGTCCTCGGCCAGCAGGACCCTGATGGTGCTCGTCATGCCCCGGATCCTACGTCCCCGGCGGGGGCCGCGGGCACGCGGGCGACCAGCCGGAAGCCATGCCTGAACCGGCTCGCCTCCAGCGTCCCGCCGGCCTTCTCCAGGCGTTCGGTCAGCCCGGTCAGACCGTTGCCGAAGCCGCCGTTGCCGGTGCCCGATCCGTTGTCCTCGACGACGAGTTCGAACGTCGGGCCGTCCAGCGTCTGGCGGTGCGTGAGCCGTACCGCGCACCGGTCGGCGCCGCTGTGGCGCACCACGTTGGTGACCGCCTCGCGCAGCGCCCAGGCGAGCGCCGACTCGGCCTCCTCGGGCACCCCGGCGAGGTCGGGCTCGGCCGGCAGTTCGGCGGTGACGCCCGCGGCCGTGAGGGCCACCTGGGTGCCGGCCAGCTCGACGGCGAGCCGGGGGCGCCGGTAGCCGGTGACGGCCTCCCGGACGTCCACCAGGGCCTGGCGGCTGACCTGTTCGATGTCGCTGACCTGCTGCGCCGCCTTCTCGGGGTGCTCGGGCAGCATCCGCCCGGCCAGCTCGCTCTTGAGCGTGATCAGGGAGAGCGAGTGGCCCAGCAGGTCGTGCAGATCGCGGGCGAGGCGCAGCCGCTCCTCGTTGGCGGCGAGCTGGGCGACGGTGGCCCGGGCCTTGCGCAACTCGCGGGTGGTGCTGATCAGTTGGCTGACGCCGATCATCGCGAACCCGATCAGCACGACCATCACCAGGCCCTCGTCGAGGGCGAAGTCGCCCCAGCGCGCCTGGACCAGGTACATCACGGTGGCGGAGCAGGGGATCGCGCAGGCCGCGACCCGCGGCGGCAGGGTCGCCCCGCAGGCCACCGAGACGTAGATGAACAGCCCGGTCCACGGCAGGCCCAGGCCGAGGCCGAGGACGGTCGCGAGGACGGCGAGGACCCCCAGCAGCCCGATCACGGCCCGCTGCGAGAAGGGCCGCCCCATGCCCCGCAGCACCAGCGTCAGATAGGCGCCGACGAAGACGGCGAGGCCCACCGCTCCGGCCGCGGTGGCGGCCGTGGTGTGCCGGCCCCCGGTCAGATCGCGGATCGGGGAGCTGAGGAAGACCAGCCACACCCCGATCCACATGACCTTGATCAGCAGCTCACGCCGGTTGCGGGGGCCCTGTCCGATCCGGATCTGTGCCTCCGGCCGGTCCTCGGCCGTTCTCGGGTCGTCCGCCATGGTGCTCACGCCTTCAGCGTGTCCTTCCGGTACAGCCAGGCCGCGCCGCCCGCGAAGAGGACGAAGTACACGGCGAGGACGACGATGTCCGTGGTGTGCGGGGCCTGGCTCTGCTCGATGGCCCGGCCCAGCGCGGCGTACGCGTGGGTGGGCAGCCACTTGGCGATGTCCTGGAGGAACCGGGGGAACGAGGTCGTGGGCATCCACAGGCCGCCGAGGATCGACAGACCGAAGTACACGATCATCGTGAGGGGGCGGACCGCGTCACCGGAGGCGAGGTAGCCGATGGCCACGCCGAGCGCGGCGAAGACCAGGCTGCCGGCCCAGATGATCCCGGTGAGCGCGAGCCACTGCCAGGCGTCCAGCCGTACGTCCTTGACCAGGGCGGCGACCAGGAAGACCACCACGATGGACGGCAGGCTCACCACGGCGGCGCTGGCGGTCTTGGCGAGGACGTAGCCGCGCCCGGGCAGCGGGGTCAGCCGCAGCTGCCGTACCCAGCCGCTCTCGCGTTCCTTGGCGATGCGCTCGCTGTTGCCCATCAGTACGGCGGTCAGGGCGCCGAAGGAGGCCATGGACACCATCATGTACGTGGCCAGGGTCAGCCCGGTGCCGTCGATCTTGGCGTTGTCGGCGTTGCCCGCGATGATCAGGAAGAGGACCGCCGGGTAGAGCACCGAGAAGAACAGGAACTTCTTGTTGCGCAGGGCCCGGGTCAGTTCGAGCTTGATCAGGGCCCGCGTGGCAGAGGTGTTCATCATGACTGCTTGGCCTCCTCGGCCTCCGTGATGGCGACGAACGCCTGTTCCAGGCCGAGGCCGGCGACCTCGAGGTTACGGGGGTAGACACCCAGGCCGTACAGGGCGTGCACAGTGGCGTCGGCGTCGGAGGACTGGATGCGCACGGTCTGCCCGGACACGTCGATGCCGGTCAGGAAGGGCAGGGCGCGCAGGGCGGCCTCGTCGAGGGTGCCCTCCAGGTCGAAGGCGATCCGCCGGGCGCCCGCGCGGGCCTTGATCTCGGCGGCGGTGCCGTCGGCGAGGAGGCGGCCGCGGTGCAGCACCAGCACCCGGTCCGCGATGGCGTCGGCCTCTTCGAGGTAGTGCGTGGCGAAGAGGACCGCGCGGCCCTGGTCGGCCTGCTCGCGCATGGTGGCCCAGAACGCCTGGCGGGCGGTGACGTCCATGCCGGTGGTCGGCTCGTCCAGGATGATCAGGTCGCTGTCGCCGGCGGTGGCGAGCGCGAAGCGGACGCGCTGGGCCTGGCCGCCGGAGAGCTTGTTGACCTTGCGGTCGGCGATCTGCGCGATGCCGGCGCGGGCCATCACATCGGTGGCCTTGTACGGCCGCGGGTGCAGGGAGCAGGACAGCTTGACCAGCTCGGCCACCGTCACGTCGTCCATCAGGCCGCCGCTCTGCAGCATGGCGCCGACCCGCCCGGCCACGATCGCCTCGCGCGGGCTGGTGCCGAACACGGACACCGTGCCGGCGTCGGGCTGCTTGAGGCCGAGGAGCAGGTCGAGGGTGGTGGACTTGCCCGCGCCGTTGGGGCCGAGCAGGGCCACGGTCTCCCCCGGGTGCAGCCGAAGCGAGAGCCCGTCGACGGCCCGTACCGTCCCGTATGTCTTGGTCACCTGGTCGAACCCGACCACCTCGGTGGTGGAGGCGGCCGGTACCGCTGTCGTTGTCATGTCGTCCATGGTGCGGGTCCGGGGCGGGTGCCCGGCAGTGTCGGGGGTCCTGGGTGGCGGATGACAGATGTCATAGGGGTGGGGGTGACCGACCCCTGGGGGTCGCCGTCGGCGGGCCGTACCCGTAAGGGTCGTAGACCTACCGGGTGTAGTCCTACAGGTGTGCCGAAGAGCCCCGAGGGGCGCCCGGCATGCGTGCCGGGCGCCCCTCACGGGCCGTGTCCGCGCCCCTAGTTGGGGTGGGTGCTGATCACCGCGACCCGGTTGGTCGTGCTGGTCAGCGCCTGGCGCATGGCCAGGTAGACGTCCTGGGGCGTGACCGGAGTCTTCTGGCCGTTGCCCCGGGTGATCAGGACGCCGTCGAAGGTCTGCCCGTAGAGCTCCTTCAGGGCGGGGTAGTTCGGCTTGTCGGTCAGCTTGCCGTCGACCGCGGCCACGCCGAGGAACTTCCACAGCGACTTCTGCGGGCTGAACATGACGGAGTGCCCCGCGTCGGTGCGCACGGTCACCGGCGCCGACATGGCCGGCTGGGCGAACGCCTTCATCTCGCGGTCCACCTCGGCGTCGGAGACCGCCGGCTGCCGGTTGGCGGTGGGCACCGTGACCGTCGTGGCGTTGTCCGTCTCCACCTCGGTGCGGTACGCCTGTTCGACCGCCTGGGTCGAGCGGGCCGCGTCGATGGCCGCACCCGCCTTGCCGTGCACGGCCACGGCCTTGCCCGCCTGGAAGGTGATGCCGCCGTCGACCACCGCGCCCGAGCCGGAGCCGCCGCCCGCCTGCTGGAGCGCGGCCTGGAGCTTCTCCTCGTCCACCGGCATGACCGGCTCGACCACGCGGTGCTGCCCGAAGAGCGTGCCGACCACCGAGACCGGGTTGTAGTCGCTCTTGGCGGCCGCGCTCGCGGTGGCCTGGAAGTCGAACTGGAGACCGGCGTTGGCCGGGGTGAGCATGACCGTGCGGCCGCCCACGGAGAGCTTGAGCGGCTTGGCGACCCGGGGGCCGAACACGTCGTCCAGCTTCTTGACCGCGTCGTCCCGGGTGCCGCCGCCGATGTCGACGCCGAGCACGGTGGTGCCCTTGGGCACGTCGGTGTGGTTCATCAGCAGCCCGGCGCCGTAGACACCGCCCGCGATCACGACGAGGCCGACGCAGAGCAGGACCAGCTTGCTGCGGCCCTTCTTCTTCGGCTTGGCCGCCGCCTTGGGCGCGGTCGCGGCCGGCTCGGGCTTGGGCGCCACCGGAGCGGCCGGGCCGCCGGGACCGCCGGCCGGAGCACCGGAGCCGCCGGGAGCACCCGCGCCGAACGGGCCGCCGCTGCCGCCCGGGACCACCGGGATGCCGCTGGTGACGGTGTGTCCGGAGACGTTGTCCGGGGCCCGGTAGCCGGGCATGCCCGGTTCGGGGGCCGGCTTCTGCGGGGTGAGGATCGCGGTGTCGTCGCTGAGGCCGCCACCGGCGCCGACTCCGGCGCCCGGCACCCCGGCCGGACCTTCGAGGTCGGCGAGGCCGGTGCGGGCGCCGCGCCCGGCACCCTGAGTCCCGTAGGGGCTCTCGGCGCCCGGCCGCAGCGGGCTGTCGCCGGTGACCGGACCGCCGGTCGGCCCGGCGGGGCCCTGCGGACCGCCCTGGCCGCCCCGGCCGCCGGCGCCGTTCGCGCCGCCCGCGCCCGCGGTGCCGAAGGGGTCCTGGCCGCCCGCGGTGCCGTGCTCCGAGAAGTACGGCAGCTCGTCGCGGCGCGGCTCGCCGCCGCCCGCCTCGGCGGAACGGGAGCCGCCGCCCAGCGGGCCCGCGGCCAGCGCCTCGGTGACGTCGAAGGAGCCGGTGCCGCCGCCGTGCCCGGGGGCCACGGGTCCGCCGGTGGCGCCGGGCAGGCCCGAGCCGTTCGTCTTGCCGGAGGTGCGGCCGGGCACGCTCATGGAGCCGACCACACCACCGGGGCGGGCGCCGCCACCGGCCGCGCTCCCGGTCCCCTGGGCACCCGGACGGGCGCCCGGCGCGCCGGCGGGAGCGCCGGAACCACCGGGGTTCTTGCCCCCGTTGGCACCCGCGCCGCCCTTGGCGGGCGCGCCCGCCTTGCGGGGCGCGAACCAGTCGCTGGTCTTCTCCTCGGCCGGGGCCGCGGGCTCCGCCGGTGCCTCGGGGGCGGGCGCGGCCGGGGCGCTCTCCCCGGCGGCGGGCTTGTCGTCCCGGCCAGCGTCGGCGGACTCGCCGTCGCCCACGGGTGTGCGCACGACGACCGGCGGAATGGGCCGGGACCCGGGGATGTTGATCCGGATCCGGGTCGTCAGCGTGGTCTCGGTCTTGCGTTCCTCGGACTGCGCGCCCGAACGGCCCGCGTCCGCACCGTCGTCGGAAGCCATGGGGGTCCCGTACGGCGGGGTGCCGGACGGGTATGCGGCTGTGCCGCGCCCGTTGGGCCCGGAGGACGGAGTGTCAGTTTCACGACTCAAGGCAGGTTCTCCCAGTTGGCTCCGCCGCCCGACACTGACCTCACTGCTTCGGCGGTCCCCCCGACTCGAACGGGGTCGAGGACGCGGGGGAGGCTCGGCGGCGCGCACCACCATACTGGCCGCCTCCGGCCCGTATCCCCTGACCTTTGAGGAAACCCACACCCGACTCGCACGTGGGCCGCACCGGAAAGCGGTACGTCACTTCCCAAGTCGGGCGGAGCCGAGGCGCGGTTGCCTCCCGGCGCCGAGGGTGGCGCAGATCACAGCGAGCGCCATGCCGCCGAACAGGAAGAGATAGGAGCCGCCACCCGCGCCGAAGAGGAAGTCGCCCTCGGGGCGGGAGGTGGTGAGCAGGATGACGGTGACGATCCAGCCCGCCGCCGGGGCCATCGCGCCGCCCCGGGACCGGGTGGCGTGGGCACCGCCGAGGAAGGCGCCGACGGCGCCCGCGAGGCCGAGCAGCAGCCCGCCGGGGAACCAGGCGGCCTGTACCAGGGACCCGGCGAGGGCGACGAGCGCGCCGAGCAGGAAGAGGCCGATGTGGGCCAGGGCGCGCCCGGGGGTCGGCGGGCGCAGCGGCTGGGCGAGCATCGGGCCCGGGGTGCCGGTGCCGCTCACGGCGCCTCCCCGGTGGCGATCCCGGCGAACAGGTCGCTCTCGCCGGGGACGGCGGTGCCGCGCACCAACTCGTAGTATTCGGTGGTGAACAGCGGCTGGGCCAGTTCGTTCGAGAGCGCGAACCAGGGCTCGGCTACCTCGACCTGAGTGGCGTGGGCGCGCATCGCGGCGGCCTTCGCGGCGGCGTGGGCGGTGCCGTCGACGGCGGTGGTGACGCGGGCGTCGTCCACCACGCCGGGCACGTCGTCCAGGGCCGCGCTCTTCTCGAAGGGCAGGGCCGGCAGCTCGTCCTGGAGCCGGGCGAAGGCGTCCTCGGCGACGGAGCGCGGGGTGCGGATCCAGTAGACCTTGTCGATGGTGTGCCCGCGCCCGGCCGCGAGGTCGGCGGCGCGCATGGCGACGCGGTGGGCCTGGATGTGGTCCGGGTGGCCGTAGCCGCCGTTGTCGTCGTAGGTGACGAGGACCTGGGGGCGGGTCTCCAGGATCACCTCGACGAGGTGTGCCGCGGCCTCGTCCACGTCGGCCTGCCAGAAGCAGCCGGGGTCCTCGTTGTCGGGGATGCCCATCATCCCGGAGTCGCCGTAGCGGCCCGCGCCGCCGAGCAGCCGGGCGTCGGTGACGCCCAGCTCGCGCAGGGCGGCGGCCAGCTCGCCGCGCCGGTGGGCGCCGAGCGCGGCGCCGGTCAGGTGCCGCAGCCCGGGCGGGATGCACTCGCCCCGCTCCCCGAGGGTGCAGGTGACCAGCGTCACCTGCGCGCCCTCGGCCGCGTACTTGGCCATGGTGGCGCCGTTGTTGATCGACTCGTCGTCCGGGTGCGCGTGCACCAGCAGCAGCCGCCGGGCGGCGCGCGGGCCGGAGGTGGGCAGTTCCGTCATGCCACCACCCTACGCAGGCCCGGGGCCGGCCGCCCGGCCGTCAGAACTTGATGCTGCCGATCATGCTCGCCACGTTCGTCGTCAGCTGGCTGATGGTGGGCGCGATGGTCGAGGAGGCGAGGTAGAAGCCGAGCAGCATGCAGACGACCGCGTGGCCGCCCTTCAGTCCCGACTTCTTCATCAGCAGGAAGACGATGATCGCCAGCAGCACCACCGCCGAAATCGAGAGTGCCACGGCGGCTCACCTCCAAAGATCCCAGGGACACGGCTGTTCGGAAAGATCGGTAGAGCAAGTCCATGCGGACACCGGCAGGTTCATACCCACGCAGCGGTAGTGATCATAACTATCCGTGCTCGCGCATCTCTCGGCGCACGGCCGCACAAGGGGGCGCATGGCCAATATGGTCGGGGTATGACGACCGAGTCCGACTCCTTCCCCCGCAGACACGCCAGGACCCAGCGATTCACCCTCGGCGCGCCGCGCGGGTTCACCGTGTCGCCCGACGGCGCCCGGGTGGCGTTCCTGCGTTCGAGCTCCGGTTCCGACCGGGCCAACTCCCTCTGGGTGCTGGACCTTCCGGACGGCACCGAGCGCCTCGCCGCCGATCCCGGCGCCCTGCTGGGCGGCGCCGGTGAGCAGCTCTCGCCCGAGGAACGGGCCCGCCGCGAGCGCAGCCGGGAGGGCGGGGCCGGCATCGTCGGCTACGCCACCGACGCCGCCGTTGAGTTGGCCTCTTTCCCCTTGTCAGGGCGGCTTTTCACGGCGAGCCTGACGACCGGCGAGACCCGTGAACTCACCGTGCCGGGCCCGGTGATCGACCCCCGCCCGGCACCCGACGGCCGGCACATCGCGTACGTCTCCCGGGGCGCCCTGCGCGTGGTGGGCGCCGACGGCGAGGGCGACCGCGCGCTCGCCGAACCGGAGTCGGAGCAGGTCACCTACGGGCTCGCGGAGTTCATCGCGGCCGAGGAGATGAGCCGTACCCGCGGCTTCTGGTGGGCACCGGGCGCGGACCGGCTGCTGGTGGCCCGCGCGGACGACACGCCGGTGACCCGGTGGTGGATCTCCGACCCGGCCCACCCCGAGCGTGAGCCAAATAACGTCGCGTACCCCGCGGCGGGCACCCCTAACGCGGACGTACGGCTGTTCGTGCTGGGCCTCGACGGGGAGCGCACGGAGGTGCTCTGGGACCGGGACCGCTACCCCTACCTCGCCCGAGTGCACTGGTCAGAGGCGGGTGCGCCGCTGGTCCTGGTGCAGTCCCGGGACCAGCGGGGCCTGTTGTACCTGGCGGTGGACCCGGACACCGGGACGACGCGGATGGTGCACGCCGATGAGGACCCGATTTGGCTGGAACTGTTCGCCGGGGCGCCGTGCTGGAGCCCCTCCGGACAGCTGGTCCGGATCGCGGACGAGGGCGGCGCCCGGGTCCTCGCGGTGGGCGAACGCCTCCTGACCAGCGGCCAGTTGCACATCCGTGCGGTTCTGGACGTGGGTGCGGACGACGTCCTCGTCACCGCCTCCGCCGGGGCCGACGCGGAGGAGTCCGAGATCGGCGAGATCCATGTGTACCGGGTGAGCGAACTGGGCGCGGAGCGCGTGTCCCGGGAACCCGGTGTGCACGCGGCGGTGCGCGCCGGGGGCGTGACGGTGCTGGTGTCCGCGACGCCGGACAGTCCGGGCACCCGTGTACAGGTGCTGGCTGACGGAAAACCGACGGCTACTGTCCGGTCGTACGCCGAAGACCCCGGTTTGTCCCTCCGGGTCACGCTCACCGAGGGGGGCGCACGCCGAATTCCGTGCGCCGTGCTTATGCCACGGGACTACCACGGTGACACTCCCCTGCCGGTTCTGCTCGACCCCTACGGTGGTCCGCACGGTCAGCGGGTGGTCGCCGCGCACAACGCCCACCTCACCTCCCAGTGGTTCGCCGACCAGGGCTTCGCCGTGGTGGTCGCCGACGGCCGGGGCACCCCGGGCCGCTCGCCCGCCTGGGAGAAGGAGATCAAGGACGACCTCGCCGAGATCGTCCTCCAGGACCAGGTGGACGCGCTCCGATCACTCGCCGAGCGGTTCCCGCTGGACCTCACCCGGGTGGCGATCCGGGGCTGGTCCTTCGGCGGCTATCTGTCCGCGCTCGCGGTGCTGCGCCGCCCGGACGTCTTCCACGCGGCGGTGGTCGGCGCCCCGGTGACCGATCTGCGGCTCTACGACACCCACTACCAGGAGCGCTACCTGGGCGACCCGAACGAGCAGCCGGACGTCTACCGCCGCAACTCGCTGATCGACGACGCCGGTCTGGTCGACGCGGCCGGGCCGCACCGCCCGATGATGGTCATCCACGGCCTGGCGGACGACAACGTGGTGGTCGCGCACTCGCTGCGGCTGTCCTCCGCGCTGCTGGCCGCGGGCCGCCCGCACGAGGTGCTGCCGCTGTCCGGGGTGACCCATATGACCCCGCAGGAGACGGTCGCGGAGAACCTGCTCAACCTCCAGCTGGACTTCCTGCGGCGGTCCCTGGACTGAGGCGGACGGCGGACGTCAACCGCGTTAACACACGGGCAACTTGACGGAAGCGGTTGCGATATACGGACGCGGCAGGCTGCACAGCGTACGGCCGTGCGGGTGCCGTGGACGGGCCGGGGTGCACCATGTCACCCCGGCCCGTCGCCGTCCGCCCGGCCGGGCTCCGACTCCGGCGGCACCACCCGCTTCTCCTCCGCGAAGTGGCACGCCGACTCGTGGGCGGCCGGTCCCGTACCGAAGACGGCCGGCACCGCGAGCGCCGGCACCTGGACCGCGCACCGCTCCCGCGCCTTCCAGCACCGGGTGCGGAAGCGGCACCCGGAGGGGATGTCCGTAGGGGAGGGCACGTCCCCGCTGAGGATGACGCGCTCGCGGTTCTCCCGCGCCCCGGGGTCCGGCACGGGCACCGCGGACAGCAGCGCCTGGGTGTAGGGGTGCGTCGGATGCTCGTAGATCTCGGCGTCCCGCCCGATCTCCACGATCCGGCCGAGGTACATGACCCCGACCCGGTCCGAGATGTGCCGCACGATCGACAGGTCGTGCGCGATGAACACGTACGACAGCTCGAACTCCGCCTGGAGCCGGTCCAGCAGGTTGATGACCTGGGCCTGCACCGACACGTCGAGCGCGGACACCGGCTCGTCGGCGACGATGACCTCCGGGCGCAGCGCGAGCCCCCGCGCGATGCCGATGCGCTGGCGCTGGCCGCCGGAGAACTGGTGCGGATAGCGGTTGACGAAGTCCGGGTCGAGCCCCACCACGTCCAGCAGTTCCCGCACCCGTCGGCGCCGGTCCCCCTTGGGGGCCGCCTCGGGGTGGATCTCGTACGGCTCCCCCACGATGTCCCCCACGGTCATCCGGGGGTTGAGGGAGGTGTAGGGGTCCTGGAAGACCATCTGGATGTTGCGGCGCACCGCCTTCAGGGCGCGCCCGGACAGCCGGGTGATGTCCTCGCCCTTGAACCGGATGGACCCGGCGCTCGGCCGCTCCAGGTTGCACAGCAGCTTGGCGACCGTCGACTTGCCGCAGCCCGACTCGCCGACGATGCCCAGGGTCTCGCCCCGCCCGAGGGTGAAGTCGACGCCGTCGACCGCCTTCACCGCGCCGATCTGCTTCTTGAACAGGACGCCCCGGGTCAGCGGGTAGTGCTTGACGAGCCCGCTGACCTCCAGGACCGGTTCACCGCTCGTCGCCATCCAGGCACTCCCTCCAGAAGTGGCAGGCGCTGCCGCGGACTTCGGACACCTCGTACAGCGGGGGCACCTCGGCACGGCAGACGTCCCGGGCCATCGGGCAGCGCGGATGGAAGGAGCAGCCCGGGGGCACCCGCGTCAGGTTCGGCGGCAGGCCCTTGATGGCGTACAGCGCCTGTCCCTTGAGGTCCAGGCGCGGGATGGAGTCGAGCAGGCCCCGGGTGTAGGGGTGGGCGGGCGCCTTGTAGATGTCGTGCACCGGGGCCGACTCCACGATCCGCCCGGCGTACATCACGGCGATCCGGTCGGCCACGTCCGCCACCACCCCGAGGTCGTGGGTGATCAGGACGAGCCCCATCCGGTACTCGCGCTGCAACTCGGCGAGCAGATCCATGACCTGCGCCTGCACGGTGACGTCCAGGGCGGTGGTGGGCTCGTCGGCGATGACCAGGGCGGGTTCCAGGGCCAGCGCCATGGCGATCATGATCCGCTGGCGCATCCCGCCGGAGAACTGGTGGGGGTAGTCGCGCACCCGCTGGGCGGCGCCGGGGATGCGCACCCGTTCCATCAGCTCGACGGCCTCGGCCCGCGCGGCCTTCCTCGACATCCCCCGGTGCACCACGAACAGCTCGCCGAGCTGATCGCCCACGGAGAGCACCGGGTTGAGGGCCGACAGCGCGTCCTGGAAGATCATCGCCATCCGGGCGCCCCGCAGCTCCCGCCGTTCCTCCTCCTTCATCCGCAGCAGATCGCGGCCCTGGAAGAGGATCTCGCCGCCGGTGATCCGCCCCGGCGGCATGTCGAGGATGCCCATCACGGCCTGCGCGGTCACCGACTTGCCCGACCCGGACTCGCCGAGCACGGCCAGCGTCTCCCCCTCGTCGACGGCGTACGACACCCCGTTCACGGCCCGGGCGATCCCGTCCCGGGTCCGGAACTCCACGTGCAGATCGCGGACTTCGAGCAGCATGGCGCCGTCACCTCAGCTTGGGGTCGAGGGCGTCGCGCACCGCGTCGCCGAGCATGATGAAGGCCAGGACGGTCACGGCGAGGGCGCCGGAGGGCCACAGCAGGGCGTGCGGGGCGTTGCGGATGTAGGGCGAGGCTGCGGAGATGTCGATGCCCCAGGAGACGCTGGGCGGCTTGAGGCCCACCCCCAGGTAGGACAGGGTCGCCTCCAGGGAGATGTAGGTGCCGAGCGCGATGGTCGCCACCACGATCACCGGGGCGACGGCGTTCGGCGCGATGTGCCGCAGCAGGATGCGGGAGTCGGAGGCGCCGAGGGCCCGGGCCGCCTGGACGTAGTCGTGCTGGCGGGCGGTGATGACCGAGCCGCGCGCGATGCGGGAGATCTGCGGCCAGCCGAGCAGCACCATGAAGCCGATCACCGGCCAGACCGTGTTGCTGGTGACCACGGACAGCAGCACCAGGCCGCCGAGGACGACGGGGATGGCGAAGAAGATGTCGGTGGTGCGGGACAGCAGCGCGTCCCACCATCCGCCGAAATAGCCCGCCAGACCGCCCAGGACGGACCCGAGGACGGCGACCCCCAGGGTGGCCAGGACGCCGACCGTGACGGACGTACGGGCCCCGTAGACGGTGCGTGTGTAGACGTTGCAGCCCTGCCCGTCGTACCCGAAGGGGGCGCCCGGCCCCGGACCGTCCTGGGACTTGGCCAGGTCGCAGCTGAGCGGGCTGCCGGAGGCGATCGCCGAGGGCCACAGGGAGATGAACACCAGGAAGAGGATGACCAGGGCGGACAGCAGGAAGACGGGGTTGCGGCGCAGGTCCCGCCAGGCGTCCGACCACAGCGAGCGGGGCCGGCCCGCGGGTCCGCCGCCGGCCGGGGCGCCGGGGCCCTTCTCCAGGGTGGTGGCCTCGCTCGCGCCGAGGTCCATGGCGCCGCCCATGCCGGTCCCGGCGATGGCGCCCTCGGGCTCGTAGGGCTGTTCAGGCATAGCGGATCCTCGGGTCGAGTACGGCGTACAGGAGGTCGACGAGGAGGTTGGCGAGCAGGAAGACCAGCACCAGGACGGTCACGAAGCCGACGACGGTCTGGGTGTTCTGGCGCAGGATGCCCTGGTAGAGCTGGTAGCCGACGCCGTGGATGTTGAAGATCCGCTCGGTGACGATCGCGCCGCCCATCAGCGCCCCGATGTCGGTGCCGATGAAGGTGACCACCGGGATCAGCGAGTTGCGCAGCAGGTGCCGGGTGACGACCCGGCGCCGGGGCAGGCCCTTGGCGGTCGCGGTGCGCACGTAGTCGGCGCGCTTGTTCTCCGCGATGGTGGTGCGGGTGAGCCGGGTGACGTAGGCGAGGGAGACGGAGGCGAGGACGAGCCCCGGCACGATCAGCTCGCCGAAGGAGGCGGCCGGGGAGACGGACGGTTTGATCCAGCCCCAGGAGACGCCGAGCAGCAGTTGCAGCAGCAGGCCGGTGACGAAGGTGGGCACGGAGATGACGACCAGGGTGGCCAGCAGCACACCCGTGTCGACGGGGTGGCCGCGCCGCAGTCCGGTGACGACGCCGAGCGCGATGCCGACGACGATCTCGAAGGCGACGGCCACGATCGTGAGCCGGATGGTGACCGGGAACGCCGCCGCCATCAGTTCGGTGACGGGCTGCCCGTTGAACGCGGTGCCGAAGTTGCCGGTGAAGACGTTCCCCATATAGGTGACGTACTGGCGCCACAGCGGCTGGTCGAGGCCGAACTCGCGCTTCAGCTGGGCGGCGGTCGCCGGGTCGCAGGCGCGCTCGCCGCACAGCCCGGCGATCGGATCGCCCATCACGTTCACCATGAGGAAGATCAGCAGGGTGGCCCCGATGAAGACCGGGATCATCTGGAGCAGTCGCCTCGCGACATAGCGGCCCACGCGGCTCAGCCGACCTTGATCTCGTTGTAGACCGGGACGCTGAACGGATTGAGCGCCACCCGGGAGAGCCGGGCGGTGTAGCCGGCGCTGCCGTTCTGGTACCAGAGCGGGATGGCCGCCATGTTGTCGCGGACCACCTTCTCGGCCTCCTGGAACAGCCGCACGGAGGCCGCCCGGTCGGTCTCGGCGTTGGCCCGGTCCACGAGCCGGTCGAACTGCTTGTTCGACCACTGTCCGTCGTTGGAGGAGGCGCCGGTGTAGTACAGCGGCTGGAGGAAGTTCTGGATCAAGGGGTAGTCCATCTGCCAGCCGGCCCGGAAGGGTCCGCTCATCCTGTGCTGCCCGATCTGGTTGCGGAAGTCGGCGAAGGTGCCGACCGGGTTGCCGACGCACGCCTTGTCGTCGCCCAGGGCGTTGTTGATGGAGTTGCACACGGCGTCCACCCACTGCTTGTGCGAGCCGGTGTCCGCGTTGTAGGTGATCTTCAACTGGCCGCCGGGGATGCCGCCGCCCTCCCGGACGAGCCGGCGGGCGCCCGCCGGGTCGTAGGCGCAGGCGGGTCCGCACAGCCCGTCCTGGAAGCCGCCCGCCGTGCCGAGGACCGGGGAGGTCCAGTCGGTGGCCGGGGTGCGGGTGCGGCGGAAGATGGTCTGGGTGATCTGCGCCCGGTTGATCGCCATGGACAGCCCGGTGCGGACCTTGCGCGCCCCCGCGGTGTTCCACTTCGGGTCGTAGTAGGGGAAGGCCAGGGTCTGCAGGATGCCGGCCGGGGTGTTGATGTAGCGCCCGTCCAGGTCGGTGCGGACATTCTTGAGCTGGGTGGCGGGCACGTCGTCGACGAGGTCCAGGTTGCCGGCCAGCACATCGGTGTACGCGGTGTTGCTGTCCGTGTAGACGAGCAGGGTCACGCCCTCGTTCCGCGCCGGGTCGGGGCCGGGGTACCCGTTCCACTTCTTCAGGGTCATCGCGGAGCCCTTGGTGTACGAGGCGATCTGGTACGGCCCGTCGCCGACCGGCTTGCGCAGCCATCCCGCGTGGTCGGTGAAGAAGGCGCGCGGCAGGGGCGCGTAGGCGATGTACCCGAGGGTGTCGGGGAAGCCGGCGAACTTCTGGTTCAGGCGGACGGTGAAGCTCCGCGGCCCGGTCACCCGGAGCCCGGACAGGGTGTCGGCGCGCTGCCGGCCGGCGGCGGGGTGGACCCGGTCGTAGCCGTCGATGTAGCCGAAGAAGTAGGCGTTCTTCTGGTTGTTCCGCAGGCTCGCGCCGTAGTTCCAGGCGTCCACGAAGGACCGGGCGGTGACCGGCTCCCCGTTGCTGAAGCGCCAGCCGTCCCTGACGGTGACGGTGAAGGTGCGCGAGTCCGGGGTGCTGATGCGCTCGGCGAGCATGTTCACGGCCCGGCCGGTGCGGGGGTCGTACTTCTTCAGGCCCCGGAAGACCATGTCCAGCACCTTGCCGCCCTGGACCTCGTTGGTGTTGGCCGGCTCCAGCGGGTTCTGCGGATCGCCCCAGGACGAGGTGAGCACTCCGGCCCCGCCGAAGCCTCCGCCACCACCGCATCCAGCCATCGTGAGCGCGGCGGCAATAGCACAGGCGGCCCGTCCGGCGCGCGTCGGTCCCCGCATGGGCGCCTCCTCATGGTGATCACCGGATTTATTACCCGGTAAATATCGGTCGATACGACACATACCGCATGCGCATTACCGGATTGAGGGACCTTTAGAGGGACACGTCAGCCGAATGCAGGCACCCCGCCCGGGGCACCCGATGATCTTGTGCCGCGCACGCAACGGATCTCCGCGTAACGTTGCCGAAACGTTGGATTCGAACCGGCCGATGTACGTATTTCGACACTCGACCGTCCGCATAACGGACTTCTTGCCCGATTAGTCCAAATGGTCCGATGTGAAGCACGGATTGGTTACAGCGCGCTACCCGCGTAGCTACAGTTCCACCAAGTCGAGGCAAAGAAGGTAAAGACAAGCCCAAGTCGGCCGAGAATTTATTGACCTTGAATGAATTGCGTTGAAAAAGTCCGGCGTAGCCCGTAGGGGAGCGCCCTGCGGAGTCATCAGACCCTCCCTTGGGCCAGGAGCACCATGACCTCCCCAACTCCATCCGCGGCCACCCCGCTTGAGGTGACCGACGAGACCGTCGCGAAGTCGACCACTTCGGACGGTCCGAAGGGCAGCGAGAGCCGCTCCCCGGGCCGGCTCGCCTGGAAGCGCTTCAAGCGCGACAAGACGGGCGTCATATCCGCCTATGTCGTGATCTTCTTCTTCGTGATCGCGATAGCGGCGCCGTTGATCGCCAAGCTCTACGGCAAGAACCCGTACACGACGTACGCCAGCCAGGACCCGAGCCTGCTGGACGCGTTCTCGTACCCGTCCGGTCCGAACGGCGGCATGAGCTCGCAGTTCTGGTTCGGCATCGAGCCGCAGCTCGGCCGGGACGTCTTCACGTTCCTGCTGTACGGCATCCGGACGTCGCTGGGCATCGCCCTGGCCGCCACGGTCCTCACCGTGGTCGTCGGCGTCGTGGTCGGCATCACCGCCGGCTACCTGGGCGGCAAGACCGACTACGTCGTCAGCCGGGTCATCGACATCCTGCTGTCGTTCCCGTCCACCCTGTTCTTCATCGCGTTCATGCCGGTCGTCTACGGCATCTTCGTCGCCCCCGACGACAACATCCCGACCTCGCTGCGCGCGCTGGCCCTGATCACGGTGCTGACCGCGTTCGGCTGGGCCACCATCGCGCGTCTGCTGCGCGGTCAGGTACTCGGCCTGCGTGAGCGCGAGTTCGTGGAGGCGGCGAAGGTCACGGGCGCATCTCCGATGCGCATCGTGTTCAAGGAGCTGCTGCCCAACCTGTGGACACCGATCATCATCCAGGGCACGCTGCTGCTCCCGACGCTCGTGACCGCGGAGGCGGGCCTGTCCTTCCTCGGCGTGGGCATCATCGACCCGACCCCGGACTGGGGCGTGATGATCGCTCGAGGGTCCACCTTCTACTCGCAGGACCTCACGTTCATGCTCTTCCCGGGCGTCTCGATGGTCCTCTTCGTGGTCGCCTTCAACCTGCTCGGCGACTCCGTGCGCGACGCGCTCGACCCCAAGTCCAAGCGGTAGCACTTCCTCCACCCGGTCCGGCTCGATGGCGTCCGGCTGGTCACGACCGTCCGAATCGACCTCTATAGGCAGGCTCAGCATGTCTTTTTCACGTAGAAACTTCCTGATCGCCACCGGTGTGGCCGCGGCCTCCACGACTGTGCTGAGCGCGTGCAGCAGCAGCGACAACTCGACCGACAAGAACATCCCGTCGGTGAGCAAGGCCAAGACCATGAACATCCCGGTCGGCACCAAGGCCGACTCGGCCGGTCCGGCCGCCGAGGTTCCGGGCGCGGTCAAGGGCGGGACGCTGTACTCCCTCGACCAGTTCGACATGGACCACCTGGACCCGGCGCAGGTCTACGTCGCGACCGAGGGTGCGATCACCCGCCCGATCCTGCGCGGTCTGACCGGCTACAAGGTGGACGAGAAGGGCGCCGCCACGCTCGTCGGCGACGTCGCCACGGACGCCGGCACCATGAAGAACGGCGGCAAGACCTGGTCGTTCACCATCAAGGACGGCATCAAGTGGGAGGACGGCTCCGCCCTCTCCATGGACGACGTCCGCCACACCTTCGAGCGCCTCTTCGCGTCCTTCGTGACCGAGGGCCCGCGCTACGTGCAGCAGTGGCTGGTCGGCGGCGACAAGTACAAGGGCCCGTACGACGGCAAGCACCTCGACTCGGTCGAGGTCTCCGGCAACACGGTCACCTTCAACCTGACCGAAGCCCGCACGGACTTCAACTTCACGCTCGCCATGCCGGGCTACGGCCTGGTGAACAAGAAGAAGGACACCAAGGAGAAGTACGACAAGCAGCCGTTCGCGCTCGGTCCCTACCGGATCGGCAACCGTGACATCGGCAAGTCGCTGACGTACGTGCGCAACGAGCACTGGGACGCGAAGACGGACCCGATCCGCAACGCGTACCCGGACAAGTACGTCTTCCAGTTCGGCTTCGAGCTCGTCGCCTCCACCGACCGCTACATCGCGGACAAGGGCAACGACCAGTACGCGATGTCGATCTTCAACGAGGTCGCGCCCGAGCGCATCGCGCAGGTCATGACCAACGCCACGCTGAAGAAGCGCGTGCTGACCCAGGTCGACACGGTCACCTACTACTGGCCGATCAACATGACCCGGATCAAGGACCTCAAGGTCCGCCAGGCCATCAACTACGCGTGGCCGCACCAGCAGCTGCAGACGATCCGCGGCGGCGCGTCCAGCAGCGAGCTCGCCACCACGATCCTCAGCCCGGTCACCCCCGGCTACGCGAAGTTCGACCTCTACGGCACGGACAAGAAGCCCGGTGGCGACACGGACAAGGCGAAGGCCCTGCTGAAGGAGGCCGGCAAGGTCGGCCAGAAGCTGGTCATCGCCTACCAGTCCTCGGACGCCTCGGTCAAGAGCGCCGTGGCCATCAAGAACGCGCTGGAGGCGGCCGGCTTCCAGGTCGTCAACAAGCAGGTCGACAAGTCGACCTTCTACACCCAGATCGGCAAGGTCGACAACACCTTCGACCTGTTCGCGGCCGGCTGGAGCCCGGACTGGCCGAACGGCTACTCCGTGTTCTACCCCTGCTGGGACGGCAAGAACATCGGTGACGGCCGCAGCAACTACGCCCAGCTCAACGACCCGGGCGTCAACAAGGCGATCGACGCCGCGGCGAAGATCACGGACGTCACCCAGGCCAACAAGGCATGGGGCGAGGTCGACCGCCAGGTCATGGAGCTGGCCGCGGTGGTCCCGGACTACCACTCCATCCGCAACTGGATGCACGGCTCCAAGGTCGGCGGCGTCATCTACGACCCGGGCAACACCTGCGTCATGCTCACCAAGCTGTACGCGATGAAGTAACCGTGTAGTACCCACCGGGGGGCGGCCACGATCTGGCCGCCCCCCCCTACGGCCCACCCCCCTATCCCGGCGACGGCGCCCCGTCCGGAAAGTCACGCCCCATGCTCCGCTTCCTTGTCCGCCGAACCCTCGGCGCACTGGTCATCCTGCTGGTCATCAGCGCCGTCACCTTTTGGCTCTTCTACGCCATTCCGCGTGACCCCGCCATGATGTCGTGCGGCAAGAACTGCACGCCCGACATGCTCAAGCAGGTCCGGCACAACCTGGGCATCGACCATCCGGTCCCGGTCCAGTACTGGTACTGGCTGAAGGGCATCTTCGCCGGCCGCAGCTACGGCGACTTCGGCAACTGCCCCGCGCCCTGCCTCGGTTACTCCTTCGCCAACCGCCAGCCCGTCCTCGGCACCATCCTGGACCGGCTGCCGCTGACGCTGTCGCTGGCCTTCGGCTCGGCCGTCGTCTTCATCATCTTCGGTGTCGGCGCGGGCATGATCGCCGCCGTCAAGCAGGGCAAGTGGCAGGACAAGGTCGCCAGCTCCGGCTCGCTGATCGCCTCCTCCCTCCAGATCTACTTCGTCGGCTACATCGCGATGTACCTCCTGGTGGCGCAGCTCGGCATCCTCGACAACCCGTCGTACACCCCCATCACCGACAACCCGGCCGAGTGGGCCTCCGGCCTGCTGCTGCCGTGGCTGGTGCTGGCGCTGATCTGGACCGCCAACTACACGCGTATGTCGCGCTCCCAGCTGGTGGAGACGCTGAGCGAGGACTACGTGCGCACGGCGCGCGCCAAGGGCCTGTCCCGGCGCACGGTCTTCTTCCGGTTCGCCTGGCGCGGTGCGATGGGCCCGATCGTCACCATCTTCGGTATCGACCTCGCCACGCTCATCGGCGGCGCGATCATCACCGAGTCCGTCTTCAGCCTCCAGGGCGTGGGCCGGCTCGCGCTGGACGCCGTCAACAAGAGCGACCTGCCCATGGTCCTGGGCGTGACCCTCCTGTCGGCCGGCGCGATCGTGATCTTCAACATCATCGTGGACGCCGTCTACGCCCTTATCGACCCGCGGATCCGGCTCGCCTGACCTCCGCCCCATTCCCGACCCCTCGCATCACCCCCAGGAGCGTCCCCGTGACGAGCACCGATCAGCAGCCGTTCCTCTCGATCAAGGACCTAAAGGTCCACTTCTCGACCGAGGACGGCGTCGTCAAGGCCGTCGACGGTCTCAGCTTCGACCTGGCCAAGGGTCAGACGCTCGGCATCGTCGGCGAGTCGGGCTCCGGCAAGTCGGTCACCAACCTGACCATCCTCGGCCTGCACGACCCGGCCCGTACGTCGATCGAGGGCGAGATCCTCCTCGACGGCAAGGAGCTGCTCACCGCCTCCGAGCGGGAGATGGAGCGGCTGCGCGGCAACAAGATGTCCATGATCTTCCAGGACGCGCTGGCCTCGCTGTCGCCGTACCACACGGTCGGCATCCAGATCGCCGAGACCTACCGCAAGCACACCGGCTGCGGCAAGGCCGAGGCCCGCAAGCGCGCCATCGAGATGCTGCGCCGGGTCGGGATCCCGCAGCCGGACATGCGGGTGGACGACTACCCGCACCAGTTCTCCGGCGGCATGCGCCAGCGCGCGATGATCGCCATGGCGCTGGTCTGCGACCCCGAGCTGCTGATCGCCGACGAGCCGACCACGGCCCTCGACGTGACGGTGCAGGCGCAGATCATGGACCTGCTCAAGGACCTCCAGCAGGAGTTCGGCACCGCGATCATCTTCATCACCCACGACCTGGGTGTGATCGCCGACATCGCCGACGACGTGCTGGTGATGTACGGCGGCCGCTGCGTGGAGCGCGGTACCAAGCAGGAGGTCCTGAGGGACCCCCAGCACCCCTACACGCTGGGCCTGCTGAACTCGATGCCGAGCCTGCACGGTCCGGTCGACGTGCCGCTGACGCCGATCCCGGGTGCGCCGCCGTCGCTGCTCAACCCGCCGTCCGGCTGCCGCTTCCACCCGCGCTGCGCCTTCACCGAGAAGGTCTCGGGCGGCAAGTGCTCAAGCGAGCGCCCTCTGCTGGAGATCGTGGACGGCCGGGGTTCGGCCTGCCACCTCACGGCCGAGCAGAAGCAGGAACTCTTCGCCGACTTCGCCGCGACCCGGCACAACTGACGGACGCAGACGGGACTTCACGATCATGAGCAACACGAACCCCCTCCTGGACGTCTCCGGGCTGACGAAGCACTTCCCCATCAAGGGCGGCTTCCCGATCCGGCGGACCGTCGGCGCGGTGCAGGCCGTGGACGGGCTGGACTTCCAGGTCTCCGCGGGCGAGAGCCTGGGCCTCGTCGGCGAGTCGGGCTGCGGCAAGTCGACCACGGGCCGGCTGATCACCCGGCTCATGGAGCCGACCGCGGGCACCATCAAGTACCAGGGCCAGGACATCACCCACGCGGGCCGCAAGCAGCTGGCGCCGATCCGGTCCGAGATCCAGATGATCTTCCAGGACCCGTACGCCTCGCTGAACCCGCGACAGACGGTCGGCAAGATCATCGCGGGCCCGATGGAGATCAACGACGTCAACCCGGCGGGCGGCCGCGAGAAGCGCGTGCGCGAGCTGCTGGAGATCGTGGGTCTGAACCCCGAGCACTTCAACCGCTTCCCGCACGAGTTCTCCGGCGGCCAGCGCCAGCGCATCGGCGTCGCCCGCGCGCTGGCCCTGGAGCCGAAGCTGATCGTGGCGGACGAGCCGGTCTCGGCGCTGGACGTCTCGATCCAGGCGCAGGTCGTCAACCTGCTCCAGAAGGTCCAGCAGGAGCTGGGCATCGCGTTCGTCTTCATCGCCCACGACCTCGCGATCGTGCGGCACTTCTCGCAGCGGGTCGCGGTGATGTACCTCGGCAAGATCATGGAGATCGCCGACCGCGAGGACCTGTACGACAACCCGCGTCACCCCTACACCCGGGCGCTGCTGTCCGCGGTGCCCGAGGCGACGGTGGACGAGGAGCCGCGCGAGCGCATCCGCCTGGTCGGCGACGTGCCCTCGCCGATCAACCCGCCGTCCGGCTGCCGGTTCCGCACCCGCTGCTGGAAGGCGACGGAGAAGTGCGCGACGGAGGCCCCGCCGCTGGTCCAGGTCGAGGGCAACAAGCCCGGCCACCTCACGGCGTGCCACTACCCCGAGACGCGGGAGACCGTCCCGGCTCCGCGCCTCTCCAAGGACCCCGAGGCAGCGGCCTGACACACCCCTTTTCCGTCCGCCGCTCCCTCGCCGGAACGGACTTCACCGGCCCATTGACCCGAGCCACCTGAAACGTCCGCTCCACGGGAAATGAAGGCCCGCGTCTCCCCAAGACGCGGGCCTTCGCCGTACCCGGCCTCCCGCGGCCCTCAGCGGCCCTACCCGGCCCCCGCCTTCAGCCCGCCACCACCTCCGCCTCGAACCCGTCCGCGTCCTCCAGGTAGAGCGCGTAGTGCCCAAGACCGCCGGCGTAGGGGTGCCGCTCGGGGAACAGCGGCGTCCAGCCGTGCGCGGGCGCCTCCTGCGCGAGCGCGTCGACGGCCGACCTCCCCCGGGCCCGGAAGGCCAGATGGTTGAGCCCCGGCCGCATCCGGTCGTGCGCGGCACCGGGCCGCAGCGCGGGCGACCGCTCGACCACGAGATAGGTCTCCCCCAGCCGCCAGCTCCGCCCCGCGGGCCATTCCTGGTACGGCTCCCACCCGAGGGAGCCCAGCAGCCACCCCCAGGAGGCGACCGACCGGTCCAGATCCGGTACCCACAGCTCGACGTGATGCAGCACGCCTCAACTCCCCTCCAGCGCACGGCACATCGCCCGCCATCGAGGTGTGCCGTTCAGAAACGTATGGCACACTGCCGCGGTGGTGGATCACTCGTTCGCTGATCTCTCGCTCGCCGCGCTGTACGACAGCCTCAACCCCTGGGGCCCTGGCGACGATTACTATCTGGGGCTCGTGCGACGGGCGGGTGATGTCCTCGATGTCGGCTGCGGTACCGGGCAGTTGCTGCGCAGGGCGCGGGCCGAGGGGCACCGGGGGCGGCTGATGGGGCTGGATCCGGCCGCCGCCATGCTCGTCCACGCCCGCGCGGCCCGGCCGGACGTCGAGTGGGTGCTCGGGGACACCCGGGTGCGCCGCTGGGACCGGGAGTTCGACCTCGTCGTGATGACCGGGCACGCCTTCCAGGCACTCGTCGGGGACGAGGAGATCCGCGGCTGCCTGCGGGCCGTGCGCGCGGCCCTGCGCCCCGGCGGGCGGTTCGTGTTCGAGGTCAGGAACCCGGCCGCACGGCCGTGGGAGCGCTGGACGCCCGACCGGGCGCACGAGACCGTCGCCGCCGACGGCACCCCCGTACGGGTCACGCACCAGGTGCTGGACGGCCCGCGGGGCGGCCGGGTGCGGTTCACGGAGACGTACGACAGCGACCGCTGGCCCGCCCCCGCGTCAGCCACAGCGTGCTGCGCTTCCTCGAACCGGACGCCCTCGCCGGCTTCCTGTCGGCGGCGGGGCTCGCGGTCGTGGAGCAGTACGGCGACTGGGACGGCCGGCCGCCGGCGCCCGCCGCCCCCGAGATCATCACCGTGGCGTCGCCCGCCGCCTGAGCACCAGGACCAGACGGCGGGCCGAGCCGGGGATCAGGCGGCGCGCGTCACACCCGCCCCTCCCCCTCGCCGGACGTCCCCTCCTCCAGCGCCGCCAGCGCCGGGTCCAGCACGATGTCCTCCTCGCGCCCCTCGATCGTCGGCTCCTCCGGGAAGTGGCACGCCGTCAGGTGCCCCTCGTGGTTGCCGGCGATCCGCACCAGCGGCGGCTCCTTGGTCGCGCACGTGTCCTGGGCCTTCCAGCAGCGGGTGCGGAAGCGGCAGCCGGAGGGCGGGGAGATGGGCGAGGGCACGTCACCGGCGAGGCGGATGCGCTCGCGGCGGCCCGTCCCCTCGTCCGTGAGGTCGACCTCGGGGACCGCGGACAGCAGGGCGTGGGTGTAGGGGTGCCGGGGCCGGGTGTAGATGGAGTCGCGGTCGCCCACCTCGATGATCTTGCCGAGGTACATCACCGCGACCCGCTGCGAGAAGTGCCGTACCACCGCGAGGTCGTGGGCGATGAAGAGGAACGCGATGCCCAGGTCGTTCTGCACCTGCTGGAGCAGATTGACCACCTGGGCCTGGATGGAGACGTCCAGCGCGGAGACCGGCTCGTCGGCCACGATCAGCTTCGGCTCCAGGGCCAGCGCCCGGGCCACGCCGATGCGCTGGCGCTGGCCGCCGGAGAACTCGTGCGGGAAGCGGTTGTAGTGCTCGGGGTTGAGCCCGACGATCTCCAGGAGTTCGCGCACCCGCTTCTCCCGGCCGCCCGGCGGGTTGAGGCCGTTGATCTCCATCGGCCCGGAGATGATGGTGCCGACCGTCTGCCGCGGGTTCAGCGACGAGTACGGGTCCTGGAAGATCATCTGGATCTCGGAGCGGATCGGCGCCAGCTGCCCCCGCGAGGCATGGCTGATGTCCCGGCCGCGATAGGTGACGGTGCCGGCGGTCGGCTCCATGAGCCGGGTGATCAGCCGGCCGGTGGTGGACTTGCCGCAGCCCGACTCGCCGACGAGCCCGAAGCTCTCACCGGCGTGCACGGTCAGATCGATGCCGTCGACGGCCTGCACCTGCCCGATGGTGCGGCGGATCGGGAAGCCGCCCTTGACCGGGAAGTGCTTGGTCAGTCCCGCGACCTCCAGCAGCCGCTCCCCGTCCGTACCGGGGCCCTGCGCGCGCTGGGCCGGGAGGACCAGGTCCTCTTTCATGACAGTGTCCTCCCTAGCCCAGGCGGGGCTTGATCTCCTCGATGAAGATGGTGCGCTTCTGGTCCGCGGTCAGATGGCAGGCGGACGCCCGGTCGGTGGCGAGCGGCGGGCGTTCGGTCGTACAGCGGCCCGCTCCCGCCACCCGGTCCCGGAAGGCGCAGCGTGGATGGAAACGGCAGCCGGACGGCGGGTTGAGCAGAGAGGGCGGAGTGCCCGGGATCGGGGACAGCCGCGCGCCGGTGTCGGAGTCCAGGCGCGGCATGGAGTTCAGCAGGCCCCAGGTGTACGGGTGCCGGGGCGAGCGCAGCACCTGTTCGGTGGTGCCCCGCTCGACCGCGCCGCCCGCGTACATCACCATGATGTCGTCGGCCATGTCGGCGATCACCCCCAAGTCGTGGGTGATGAAGATGATGCCCGATCCGAACTCCTGTTGCAGGTCCTTCAACAGGTCGAGAATCTGCGCCTGCACGGTCACGTCGAGCGCGGTGGTCGGTTCGTCCGCGATGAGCAGGTCGGGATCGCAGACCAGGGCCATGGCGATCATGGCGCGCTGGCGCATGCCGCCGGAGAACTGGTGCGGGTAGTCCTTGGCCCGCTGCCGGGGTGGGGGATGCCGACCTTGCCGAGCATCTCGACGGCGCGTTCCCAGGCGTCCTTCTTGGCGGCGCCGTTGTGCTTCATGTACGGCTCGGCGATCTGCCGGCCGACGGTGTAGTACGGGGAGAGCGCGGTGAGCGAGTCCTGGAAGATCATGGCGACCTTGTTGCCGCGCAGGGTCTCCAGTTCCTGCTCGCGGGCGGTGGTCAGCTCCTGCCCGTCCAGCAGGATCTCGCCCTCGACGGTGGTGAACATCGGGTTGTGCAGGCCGAGGACGGTCAGGTTCGTCACCGACTTGCCCGAGCCGGACTCGCCCACGATGCCGAGCGTCCTGCCCCGCTCCAGGTCGAAGGAGAGCCGGTCCACGGCCCGTACGACGCCGTCCTCGGTCTTGAAGCTGACATGCAGGTCCCGCACGGACAGGAGAGGGGTGCTCATGGATGTCTCTCCTCTAGGCCAGCCGCACGCGCGGATCGATGAAGGCGTAGGTGGCGTCGACGACGATGTTGAAGACGAGGATCATGGTGGCGGCGAAGAGCATCACTCCGAGCAGCAGCGGCAGATCGCTGAAGAACACGGACTGCACGGCGAGTTGGCCGAGGCCCGGCAGTCCGAAGGTGTACTCGGTGATGATGGCGCCGCCGAGCAGGGAGCCGAGGTCGATGCCGAAGATGGTGACGATCGGGATCAGCGAGCCGCGCCAGGCGTAGCGGAAGAAGACGTAGCGCCGGGACATGCCCTTGGCACGGGCGGTGCGTACGTGTTCCTCCTGGAGCTGCTCGATCATCGCGGAGCGCGCCATACGGGTGTACTGCGCGGCGAAGATCGTGGACAGCACCACCCAGGGGATGATCAGCCCGGTGAACCAGCTCAGCGGGTCGCCGGTGAAGTCGTTGTAGGCCGGTTTGTCGAACCAGTGGGTCTGGTAGACGAGGATCGCGAGGGCGAGCGGGCCGAGGAAGTAGATCTGGAGCGAGCTGATCACCATGGCCCCGGCGGTGGCCGTCTTGTCGACCAGCGTGCCGCGCCGCCAGGCCGCGAGCAGGCCGGTGCCGAGGCCGACGATCAGGAAGCAGACGGCCGCGCCCAGGGTGAGCGAGACGGTGGTGGGCAGCCGGTCCATCAGGGTCGACCAGACCGGGTCGTTGGTGTGGTACGAGTAGCCGAAACAGGGTGCGGGGCAGGGCCCTTGGGCGAACTGGCTGCTGCCCGCGACGAGGTTGTGCAGGAAGATCCAGTACTGCTCGGTGAGGGGCTTGTCCAGGCCGAGCACATGGTGGATGTTCGCGATGCTGTCCGGGTTGCAGGTCTTGCCGCACATCAGCAGCGCCGGGTCCCGGGGCACCCCGAAGAACAGCACGAACGTGACGATGCTCAGCAGGAACAGGATGACGACGGCACCGATGATCCGGCGGACGAGGAAGCGCAGCATGAGGGGGCAGCTCTCAGACGTCGGCGGTCCGGGCGGTGCCCGGCGCGCCCGCGGGTGAGGCGCGCCGGGCACCGGCGGGAGACGGTTACTTGATGTAGAGGCGACGCGGGTCGACGCCGCCGATCACGTCGTCGTAGACGAGGCCGCCGACCTTGGAGCCGGCGATCTGGGTCGCCTTGTAGTAGGCGGTCGGGACCTCGTTGACCACCTTGGTCAGCAGGTACTTGTCGAGCTTCTCCCACTCGGCCGCGGACTTGACCGGGTCGGTGATGGTGTTGATGCGGTCGATCTCGCTGTTCACGTGCGGGTCGTTGATCTGCGAGTAGTTCGCCGCGCCGTCGGCGATCTGCCGCCCGTCGTACAGCGGGGGCATCACCGTGGAGGCGGACGGCCAGTCGGCGCCCCAGGCGGTGTGGAAGATGTCGTAGGGGTTGTTCAGCTTGGAGACCTGGTCGTAGAAGGTCTCGGAGGGGATCTCCTGGCGCTGGACGTCGAATCCGGCCTTCTTCAGGCCGGCCGCCATGGCGGTGGAGTACTGCTGGCCCTCCTGGGTGTTGATGTAGCCGAAGGTCAGCTTCATGCCGAGCTTGCCCGCCGCCTTGAGCAGGGCGTGTGCCTTGGCGGGGTCGCCCGCGGGGTTCTTCTTCTTGCCGTAGGGGTCGAAGGCGGGGTCGTAGCCGCTGACGGTCGGGCCGATGAGCCCGCCGGCGACCTCCATGGCGTCGGTGCCGCCGTAGGCGCGGATGAAGGGGGTGACCGGCAGGGCGTAGGCGATGGCCTCGCGGACCCGGATGTCCTTCATCTCGGGCTTGCTCATGTTGATGTTCATCTGGCCCACGTACGGCTGGTAGCCGGAGACCACGCGGGACTTGAGCTTCGGGTCGCTCAGCACCTGGGACAGGTTGCCGGCGTCCACCGAGTTGCTGAAGCTGATGCCCGTCCGGTCGGCGCCGCTGTCGGCGAGCAGCGCCTTGGTGGACGCCTCGAACTGCTGGTTGAAGGTGATGTTGAACCGGTCCACGTACTGGTGGCGGATCGGGTCCGTCTTCGGGTCCCAGTCGGGGTTCTTGACCAGCACCATCGACTTGCCGGACTTGAACGACTGGATCTTGTACGGACCGGTGGTGACCGGGTTCTTGTCGTACTTCTCCTTGGTGTCGCCCTGGGCGGAGACGACGGAGTAGCCCGCCATGGCCAGCGTGTACGGCAGGTCCGGGTGGGGCGTCTTGAAGTGGAAGACGACGGTCTTGGCGTCCGGCGTGGACAGGACGCTGTCCGGCAGGTGCTTGCCCTTGTAGGGGCCGTCGGGCAGCAGCTTGCGGTAGTCGGTGCCGCTGGTGTTCGCGAGCCACTGCTGGAGGTAGCTCGGGCCCGTGGTGATGAAGGGGGCGAAGAGCCGCTCGACGGACTGCCGGACGTCCTTGGAGGTGATCGGGGTGCCGTCGGCGAACTTGATGCCGTCCTTGAGCGTGTACTTCCAGGTCTTGCCGCCGTCGGTGGTGGTGCCGGAGTCGGTGGCGAGGTCGCCGACCACTTCGTGCCGCTTGCCGTCGTCGCTGGTCGACTTGTAGCCGGTGAGGCCCCGGTCGAGCAGCTGGGCGACCGTCATCTCGTTGTAGACGTAGACCTGTGCCGGGTCCAGGTGCGCGTAGCTGTCGCGTTCGAGCACCTCCATGCTGCCGCCGCTCCTGGCGCCGGGTACCGGGGCCGCGGGCCCGGTGGAGTCGGCCGCGTCGCCGAACTTGATGGACGCCTGCTGGCGTTGCGCGTTCTGCCGGTCCTGTTTCTTGTTGTCGCCCGCGTCGCTGCCGCCCTTGCTGCAACCGGTGAGCACGAGAGCTCCGGCCGCGAGCATGGAGAGTGCGCCGTACGCGTGGCGTCCGCCCCTACTCGTCACGAGGATTCCCACCCATCTGTGTGTCACCGGCGCGTTTCATCCGACACCGGCATGAAAAGGACTCTGCGAGGTGCGAGGAATGCTGAAGTGCCTTGCTGTGCACAGGAGGTGCCGGACGGGCCCGTCTCCCGCCGGCCGCCGCGGTACGGGTCAGCGCGCGGTCTTCGGATCGAAGGCGTCGCGGACCGAGTCGCCGAGCAGATTGAAGGCGACCACGAAGATGATCATCGAGACGCCCGGGAAGAACATGTAGGTGATGTCGTTCTGCATCACGAGTTCGGTGGACGCCTTGGAGAACATCTGCCCCCAGTCCGGCGTCGGTTCGACGATGCCCACGCCCAGGTACGACAGACCGGCCTCGGCGGTCACGAAGTTGGGCAGCAGATACGTCGACTGCACCAGCAGCGGGGTGACGATGTTCGGCAGGATCTCCTTGCGGATGATCCGCCACGGCGAGGCCCCGCTGACCTTGGCCGCCTCGATGAACTCCCGCTCGCGCAGGGCGAGCGCGGTGCCGCGCAGGATGCGGCCGAGGCCCATCCAGCCCAGGAACCACTGGACGATGATCAGCGCGACCACGCGGACGTAGGTCGGCGTCTCGTCGCGCGGGCTGACGAACAGGGAGACCACGACCGGCATGCTCGCGATGAAGAACAGCTGCGCGGGGAAGGCGAGCAGGAAGTCGATGACCCGGCCGATGAAGTAGTCGGTCCGGCCGCCGAGGTAGCCGGCCGTGACGCCGAGCAGGATGCCGGTGACCACGACCGCGACGGTGACGGCGACCGAGATCATCAGCGAGGTGCGGATGCCGTAGACGAGCTTGGTGAAGACGTCGTAGCCGTTGCCGGGTTCGAGCCCGAACCAGAACTGGCCGCTGATGCCTCCGTTGGGATGCAGCGGCACCCCGGCGCTGTCGAAGAGGTCCGGGCGTTCGTCCGCGTAGACCGTGTACGGGTTCTTGCCGTACAGCTTCGAGATCAGCGGTGCGAGCAGCCCGACCAGGAAGAAGAAGCCCACCACGTAGGCCGATATCACTCCGGTGCGGTCACGCTTGAAGCGCGTCCACATCAGCCGGCCCGGGGACCGGCCCGTCAGCGTGATCTCACCCGTCGCCTTCGGCCCTGGTCCGCCGGAGACGACCGCGGTTCCGCCGCCCCCCATGTCGATAGGACTTGTCACGGTTCGTCCGTTTCACAGGTATGGGTGTGAATGGTGCCCGGGTACTCCGAGAACGCGCGAACCCACAGGCGGACGCGCGTAGTTCCAGAACCTGGTCACACCACGGAAAGCGAAGAACCGATCCGCCTGTTGCTTACGACACCGCACATGGATGTTCCTCCTCACGACTGCACGCGTTCACCGACAGGAGGGGGTTCTGGCCTCGCCTCCGACACCCCTGACGGAGGCTCAGGCACCCCTTGGTGCTCGTGAGTCGACGCAGCTGTCCCCACAGCGCGTGACCCATTGACCCGAGCGCTACGCGGCTAACTATCTGACATGGTCGGAACCACCGACCACTGCCCGTAGATCTCGATTCAGTCACAGCTGCCGCCCAGACCTTTTAAAATCTGGACAAAGCGTCTGCCCGAAGAAGGCGCGAAACGGACTTGTTACATGGGTATCGGGCAGCGATCTCCGCATGTCGGACATACGCCACGGAAAAACGGGTTGCAAAAAACCCGGGTCCCCCATCGCGGGGGGACCCGGGTTCAAGTGGCCCTGGATCAGCCGTGCTTGGCGCGGCTCGCGGCGCGGGCGCGCTCACGCTGGTCGAGGTTGACCTTGCGGATGCGAACGGCCTCCGGGGTCACCTCGACGCACTCGTCGTCGCGGCAGAACTCCAGCGACTGCTCCAGCGACAGCTTGCGCGGCGGGACGATCGCCTCGAACGAGTCGGCCGACGAGGACCGCATGTTCGTGAGCTTCTTCTCCTTGGTGATGTTCACGTCCATGTCGTCGGCGCGCGAGTTCTCACCGACGATCATGCCCTCGTACACCTCGGTGCCCGGGTCCACGAAGAGCACGCCGCGCTCCTGGAGGTTCGTCATCGCGAACGCGGTGACGGCGCCGGAGCGGTCGGCCACCAGCGAACCGTTGTTACGGGTCGTCAGGGTGCCGAACCAGGGCTCGTGGCCCTCGTGGATGGAGTGGCCGATGCCGGTACCGCGGGTCTGGGTCAGGAACTCGGTACGGAAGCCGATCAGACCGCGCGAGGGGACCACGAACTCCATGCGCACCCAGCCGGAGCCGTGGTTCGACATGTTGTCCATGCGGCCCTTGCGGACGCCCATGAGCTGGGTGACGGCACCCATGTGCTCCTCGGGCACGTCGATCGTCATGCGCTCGACCGGCTCGTGCACCTTGCCGTCGATCTCCCGGGTGACGACCTGGGGCTTGCCGACGGTCAGCTCGTAGCCCTCGCGGCGCATCTGCTCGACCAGGATGGCCAGCGCCAGCTCACCGCGGCCCTGCACCTCCCAGGCGTCGGGGCGCTCGGTGTCCAGGACGCGCAGCGAGACGTTACCGATCAGCTCGCGGTCGAGGCGGTCCTTGACCTGGCGGGCGGTGACCTTGCGGTCCTTGACGGCCGCCTTCGCCTCGGCGCCCTTGCCGGTGCCGCCGCGGCCGACCAGCGGGGAGGTGTTGGTGCCGATGACCATGGAGATGGCCGGCTCGTCCACCGTGATCAGCGGCAGCGCGATCGGGTTCTCCGGGTCGGCCAGGGTCTCGCCGATCATGATGTCCGGGATACCGGCGACGGCGCAGATGTCACCGGGGCCGGCCACCTCGGCGGGCTTGCGGGTGAGCGCCTCGGTCATCATCAGCTCGGTGATGCGCACATTGCCGATCGAGCCGTCGCGCTTGATCCAGGCCACGGTCTGGCCCTTGCGCAGCTCGCCCTGCTCGACGCGGAGCAGCGCGATACGGCCGAGGAAGTTGTCGGCGTCGAGGTTGGTGACGTGGGCCTGGAGCGGCGCGTCGTCCTCGTACGTCGGGGCCGGGATGTGGTCCAGGATCGTGGAGAAGAACGGCTCCAGGCTGTCGCTGTCGGCCGGGACGGTGCCGTCCTCGGGCTTGGTCAGCGAGGCGACGCCGTCACGGCCGCAGGCGTAGACGATCGGGAACTCGATCTGCTCCTCGTCCGCGTCCAGGTCGAGGAAGAGGTCGTACGTCTCGTTGACGACCTCGTCGATGCGGGCGTCCGGGCGGTCCGTCTTGTTGATGCACAGGATGACGGGCAGCCGCTGCTGGAGCGCCTTGCGCAGCACGAACCGGGTCTGCGGCAGCGGGCCCTCGGAGGCGTCCACCAACAGCACCACGCCGTCGACCATCGACAGACCGCGCTCGACCTCGCCGCCGAAGTCGGCGTGGCCGGGGGTGTCGATGATGTTGATGGTGATGACCTCCCCGCCGTCCTTGGGGTGGTACTTCACCGCCGTGTTCTTGGCGAGGATCGTGATGCCCTTCTCACGCTCCAGGTCGTTCGAGTCCATGACCCGGTCGTCGACCGAGTCGAGCTGGTGGGCGGCGAACGCGCCGGCCTGCTTCAGCATGCCGTCGACGATGGTGGTCTTGCCGTGGTCGACGTGGGCGACGATGGCGACGTTGCGGATGTCGTGGCGCGTGGCCATAGTGCGGCGTACTCCCGAAGTGGTGAGAAGACCCTGCTGCGTACGTCCGTGACGCGGGCCTGCCGGGCTTGACACGCCACGGCCTCACCCCATGGTACGTGGCCCTGGGCCGGGCGGCCTCCGCAGGGCCTTCGGGCCCCTCAGCCCTGGGACGGGCTCGCCGAGACGCGGGCCCCCTTCTTCAGGAATCCCATGTCCTCGTACACCGGTGTCTGGAACCCGAAGGCACCCGCGTTGACCAGGTCCTTCCGTGCCCCGACCAGCTGCGGGCGCTGGTAGAGCGGGATCGATCCCGCGGCGGCCCAGATGTGGCTGTCGGCCTGCCGGATCAGGGACTTCGCCTCGCCCTCGTCCAGCGTCGTCGCCGCCTGCTCGAAGAGCTGGTCGACCTGGTCGGTGCCGACCCGGGTGTAGTTCTGCTCGACGTTCACCGAGCCGTCCGCGCCGGGCAGCGGCTTGGCGTAGATCGGCCGGGCGTCCGTCGCGGGGAAGGCGGAGGACGGCCAGGAGTACAGCGCGAGATCGAAGTCACCGGCGGCGATGTGGTCCTTGAAGTAGCTCTCGTCGGACACCTTGGTGATCGTCGTCACGATCCCGAGCCGGTCCAGCATCGCGGAGATCCGGTCGGCGACGGTGTTCAGCGTGTCCGAGCCGGGCCCGGACGGCAGCACGAAGCGCAGCGTGAGCGCCTTTCCGTCCTTGGCGAGCGGCCCGGCCTTGACCCCGGCCGGCGCCGCCGTGCCCTTGGGGGCGTAGGCGCCCGCCGCGCCCCCGTGCCGGCCCGACTCGGCGAGGTGCTTGCCGCCGGCGTCGCCCTTGTTGTCCTCGCCGACGACGTACTCGCCGTCGTGGCCGCCGTCCGACTTCTCCTCCCGGCCGCTCTCGGGCCCGGCCGCCTTCGGCGCCTTCCGCTCCTCCTTGACCGGCCCGCCGGCCACCCAGCCGGCGTCCGTGAGCAGCGCCTGCGCCGCCTTGGTGTCCTGCGCGCCGAGCGCCCCGCTGTCGTCGGCGTAGGCGAGCTGCCCGGACAGCGCGAGATGGCTGCCGACGGGTACGGCGGGCAGGCCCAGCGGGGTGAGCACCAGGCGGGCGATCTCCTTGCGGTCCAGGGCGCGCGCGATGGCCCGGCGGACCCGCTCGTCGGTGAGCGGCCCGGAGGCGCCGTTGAGGGCGAGCTGGGTGTAGGCGGGCTCCAGGGACTTGCGGACGCCGTAGGACTTCAGGGCCGTCTGCTGGTCCAGGTACGCGCCGATGGCCCGGGCCAGCTCGGTGCGGCCCGCCCTGACGTCGGCGGAGTCGAGGCCGTGGGCGCGCGCCCAGGAGCGCAGCGTCGACAGGGACGCCTTCCCGCCGCCCCGGAGCGGGGAGGAGCCGCCCTTGCCGCTCGCGGCGAGCCCGATCCGCTCGGCGTCGGCCGGGTCGAGGTCGGCGAGATCCGCGCTGCCGTCGGCGAGCGCGCCGACCCGCTTGTCGTGGGGCACGGTGTGCAGCACGATCTGGTTCAGCTTGGCCGGCCTGCCCCACCAGCGGGGATTGCGGGTGAGGACGATGTCCTGGGCGATGGTGTCGACCTTGTCCACCTTGAAGGGGCCCGCGCTGATGGCCAGCTTGCGGCGGGCGCCGTCGTTGAAGGCGTCCGGGGTGCCCATGACGTCCTTCGGGTACAGCGGCGAGAACAGCGACTTCCAGTCGGCGTAGGGGCGGGAGAAGGTGACCCGGACCTGGAGGTCGTTGGCGCCGCGCTCGATCTTCTCGATGCGGTCGTACCCGGCGTTGCGCGCGGTCCAGTAGGCGCTGTCCTTGCCGGACAGGGCCCGCCACTGGGCGACGAAGTCGGCGGCGCCGATCTCCCGGCCGTCGCTCCACACGGCCTGCTGGTTCAGCTTGTACAGCACCACCTGGCGCGGCTCGGTCTCGATGACCTTGGCGGACTCCAGATAGGCGGGATTGACGACCGGCCGGCCGGTGGCGTCCATCCGGAACATGGCGGGCAGCGTGGCCTGGGCGACGCGGGTGGTCCCGGTGTCGGCGTCGGCCTGGTAGGTGTTCAGCGTCTCCGGAAGGTCGTCCACGGCCCATTTCAGGGTGCCGCCGTCGGCCACCTGGCTGCGGGCGACCAGATCGATGTCCTGGGCGGCGAGGGGCTTGGCCACGTCGTCGTCCGAGCCGCAACCGGCGAGCAGAGGTACCGCGAGGGCGCCCGCGGTCAGGAAGGCGGCCGAGCGCAGGACCGCGCGCAGGCCGACGCCGTGGTGGGACATCTCTGCTACCTCCGGGAAGCCGCGAGCGATATGATCACGTTTGGCGGTATTTGGAGCTGATCAGATCTATGCGGCTACTGAAGAGGAAAGGATCCGCCGACCACGAGCGACACGGCGGCGAGGGCCGGCAAGCCCACCCGTGCGGCGCAAACACGCCGGGACGAGCCCCCGGGAGCCGGTCCGATCGACGCAGATCCCTTCCCACGCGAGGTGTGACGCGCGACACTCTCAGGCGCATGAGCAACGCAGCCCGGGACCCGCAGCCTCCGCGGAAGTGAGGGCACACCCATGTCCGTGCACGACGAACTGACCACGGTCCAGCGCAGCCTCGACGAACTGCGGCGGTCGCTGAGCCGGCTGGAGCGGCAGCTCGGCGGCGGCCCGGAGATGCGCCGGGCCCGGCTGGACGCCGACCATCTGCGCGCGAGCGTGGCGCTGCTGCGCCAGACGGCCGCGGCCCAGGGCCCGGCCACCGGACCCGACCTCGTCACCATCTCCGACACGCCGTACGACATCAGCCTGTGGACGGACTCGGACGACGAGGGCCTGGGCGCCCGCGACCGGCACGCCCCCTGATACGCCCCTGTTCCCCGAGCCGAGCGGAGCGCTGTCTTGGCCACTGGTACGGAACACCGACACAACGGCGGCGGCGTGCGTGCCCCCGGGCGCGCCGCGATCACCGCCGCCCACCTGCGGACCGACCGCTGGTGGCTTGCGCCCGCCGGCACGGCGGCCGGGCTGCTGGCCTTCGTCGTCTACTCGACCTGGCGGGCCTTCGCCAACGCCGACTACTACGCGTCGCCGTACGTCTCGCCGTTCTACTCCCCCTGCCTGGCGCACGACTGCCGGTCCATGCCCGGCGGCCCCAACGCGGACCTCTTCGGGAGCTGGTGGGGCATCTCCCCCGCCGTCCTCATCCTGGTCTTCCCGCTGGGCTTCCGGCTGACCTGCTACTACTACCGCAAGGCGTACTACCGCGGCTTCTGGGCCTCCCCGCCCGCCTGCGCGGTCGCCGAGCCGCACCGGACGTACTCCGGCGAGACCCGCTTCCCGCTGATCCTCCAGAACCTCCACCGCTACTTCTTCTACGCGGCCCTGCTCGTCGCGGGCGTGCTGACCTACGACACCGCCCTGACCTTCCGCGACGCGCACCACCACTGGGGCCACATGGGCCTGGGCTCCCTGATCTTCCTGGCCAACATCGCGCTGATCTGGTCGTACACCCTCTCCTGCCACTCCTGCCGGCACATCGTCGGCGGCCAGCTCAGGCACTTCTCCCGGCACCCGGTGCGCTACCGGGCCTGGCGGCTGGTGGGGCGGCTCAACGCCCGGCACATGCAGCTGGCGTGGGCGTCGCTGCTCGGGGTGGCGGTCGCCGACTTCTACGTCTGTCTGCTCGCGTCCGGTGTCTTCGACGATCCGAGGTTCTTCTGATGCCCGTGGTGGACCGCCAGGAGTGGGACGTCGTCGTGGTCGGGGCCGGGGGCGCCGGGCTGCGGGCCGCGATCGAGGCGCGGGAGCGGGGCGCGCGTACGGCGGTGATCTGCAAGTCTTTGTTCGGCAAGGCGCACACGGTGATGGCCGAGGGCGGCATCGCGGCGGCGATGGCCAACGCCAACGAGCACGACACCTGGCAGACGCACTTCCGCGACACCCTGCGCGGCGGCAAGTTCCTCAACCAGTGGCGGATGGCCGAGCTGCACGCCCGGGAGGCGCCGCAGCGGGTGTGGGAACTGGAGACCTGGGGCGCGCTGTTCGACCGCACGAAGGACGGCCGGATCTCCCAGCGCAACTTCGGCGGCCATGAGTACCCGCGCCTCGCCCATGTCGGCGACCGCACCGGCCTCGAACTGATCCGCACCCTCCAGCAGCGGATCGTCGCCTTGCAGCAGGCGGACCACGCGCGGACCGGGGACTACGAGTCGGACCTGAGGGTCTTCCAGGAATGCACCGTCACCCGGGTGCTGAAGGACGGCTCGCGCGTCTGCGGGGTCTTCGCCTACGACCGCGAGAGCGGCCGCTTCTTCGTGCTGCGGGCGCCCGCCGTGGTCCTCGCGACCGGCGGCATCGGCAAGTCCTTCAAGGTGACGTCCAACTCCTGGGAGTACACCGGCGACGGCCACGCGCTGGCGCTGCTCGCCGGGGCGCCGCTGCTGAACATGGAGTTCGTGCAGTTCCACCCGACGGGCATGGTCTGGCCGCCGTCGGTCAAGGGCATCCTCGTCACCGAGTCGGTGCGCGGCGACGGCGGAGTGCTGCGCAACAGCGAGGGCAAGCGGTTCATGTTCGACTACGTGCCGGACGTGTTCAAGGAGAAGTACGCCGAGTCGGAGCGGGAGGCCGACGGCTGGTACGACGATCCCGAGCACCATCGCCGCCCGCCCGAGCTGCTCCCCCGCGACGAGGTCGCCCGTGCCATCAACGCCGAGGTGAAGGCGGGCCGGGGCTCCCCGCACGGCGGGGTCTTCCTGGACGTCTCCACGCGGATGCCGGCGGAGGTGATCCGGCGCCGGCTGCCGTCCATGTACCACCAGTTCAAGGAGCTGGCGGACGTCGACATCACGGCCGAGCCGATGGAGGTCGGGCCGACCTGCCACTACGTGATGGGCGGGGTCGCCGTCGACTCCGACACGGCGGCGGCCCGCGGGGTGCCGGGGCTGTACGCGGCCGGCGAGGTGGCGGGCGGCATGCACGGCTCCAACCGGCTCGGCGGCAACTCCCTCTCCGACCTGCTGGTGTTCGGGCGGCGCGCGGGATGGCACGCGGCCGAGTACGCGCACTCGCTCGGGGAGGACCGGCCGCGGGTGGACGACGGCCAGATCGGCGCGGCCTCGGCGGAGGCGCTGCGCCCCTTCTCCCTCGGGGCCGGGGGCGGAACGGACATACAGGGTAAGGCCGTTGAGGGGAGCGGCCCGGAGAACCCGTACACCCTGCACCAGGAACTCCAGCAGACCATGAACGACCTGGTCGGCATCATCCGCCGGGCGGGCGAGATGGAGCAGGCCCTGACCCGGCTCGCGGAGCTGCGCGAGCGCGCGGGCCGGGCCGGCGTCGAGGGGCACCGGCAGTTCAATCCCGGCTGGCACCTCGCCCTGGACCTGCGGAACATGCTGCTGGTCAGCGAGTGCGTGGCACGGGCGGCGCGGGAGCGCACGGAGTCGCGCGGCGGCCACACCCGGGAGGACTGCCCGGCGATGGAACGGCAGTGGCGCAACGTCAACCTGCTCTGCGCGCTCGCCGATCCGGCGGCCGGCCGGGTCCGCCTGACCCGCGAGACCACTCCCCCGATCCGCCCCGATCTGCTCGCCCTGTTCGAGAAGGAGGAGCTGGCCAAGTACCTCACCGACGAGGAACTGGAAGGGGAGTTGCCCGGATGAGCGGCTACGAGGCCCGCTTCAGGGTGTGGCGGGGCGATGAACAGGGCGGCGAGCTGCGGGACTTCACGGTCGAGGTCAACGAGGGCGAGGTGGTCCTCGACATCGTCCACCGGCTCCAGGCGACCCAGGCCCCGGATCTCGCGGTGCGCTGGAACTGCAAGGCGGGCAAGTGCGGTTCGTGCTCGGCGGAGATCAACGGCCGGCCCCGGCTGATGTGCATGACCCGGATGTCGGTGTTCGACCGCGCGGAGACCGTCACGATCACCCCGCTGCGCGCCTTCCCGGTGATCCGCGACCTGGTGACGGACGTGGGCTTCAACTACGAGAAGGCACGCGAGATACCGGCGTTCGTACCGCCCGCGGAGCTGGCCCCCGGCGAGTACCGGATGTTCCAGCAGGACGTGGACCGCTCGCAGGAGTTCCGCACGTGCATCGAGTGCTTCCTGTGCCAGGACACCTGCCACGCGGTGCGCGACCACGAGGAGAACAAAAGGGCGTTCGCGGGCCCGCGCTTCCTGATGCGGGTCGCGGAACTGGACATGCACCCGCTGGACGCGGCCGAGCGCTCCGGCCTCGACCGGGCACGCACCGCCCAGGACGAACACGGCCTCGGCTACTGCAACATCACCAAGTGCTGCACCGAGGTCTGCCCGGAGGGCATCCGGATCACGGACAACGCCCTGATCCCGCTGAAGGAACGGGCCGTCGACCGCAAGTACGACCCGCTGGTGTGGCTGGGCTCGAAGATCAGGAGACGTTCCTCCTAGGGTCTTTCGTTTGGATCAGGCCGGATCAGGGAGCGGGGTCTGGTGCCGTGCGTCGCAAGGCGGAGGAGGGCGACATGGCGGAGCCATGGCAACCGACGACAACGCCGCGAGGCGCGGTGCCAGGGCCCGCGAGCCCGGCAAGATCCAAACGAGAGGCCCTAGCCGTCGCCGCTCACCGCGCCCACCCCTGCCGGTACGCCCGCCAGTCCGCGTCCGTGGCGGCGAAGTCGACGTACAGGGCGACGCCGAAGCGGGCGCGGCGGGCGTCGGTGCGGGACAGTCCGAGGCGTACGCCCCGCACCGCGGCCGGGACGGTCTCCGCGCGGGCGAAGTGCCCGAACCGGTTCTCGTGGTAGAAGGGCAGGCCCATCAGGAGCTGGGTGGACCGGGGCGTCACCTCCAGGGCGAGGCTGGTCTGCTGGGCGACGTAGCCGCCGTACAGGCTCGGCAGCGGCTGCATGGTGTCGTACGACATCACGGCGATCTGGTCCACCCGGCGGGCCACCTGCCCGAAGTACGCCTGCGACCACCACTTGGGGTGGCCGGTGGTCGCGCCCCAGAAGGAGTGGAAGCCCGGCAGCGGGTCGATCTGGTGGGCGGCGACGGAGAGCAGCGCGTGGTGGGCGCGGGTGAGGGCGTGCAGGTCGTCGAGGAGGGCCAGGTAGTCGCGGTCGCCGGAGTGCATCGGCTCCAGGTCGAAGTGGGCGCCCTGGAAGCCGGCGGCGAGTATCCGCCGGGTGGAGGCGAGGATCGCGGTCCGGGTCGCCGGGCGCTCCAGGTGCAGCCCCGTGGGCCCCTCGCTCGCGACCACGTCCCCGAGCCACGCCTGCACCCGGACGCCGGGCAGCTCCCGGTGCAGGGCGGCGATCAGCCGGGGCGCCTCGGGGTGGTCGGCGTCGGGCAGCGTCCCGTCGTCCTCCAGCGGCCCGGAGTGCACGTACAGGTCCTTGATCCCGGTCCCTCTCAACCGTCGCGCCAGCGCCTCCACATCCGCCTCCGTCTTCCGCCCGTCCACCCAGGCGTGCCCCAGCCAGAGCGCGTCCTGGCCGCGGGTGCGGGTGCCGGGGGCGGGTTCACCGGAGTAGTCGACGCGGAGGGCGCCCTCGGCGGTGAGGAGGGCGAGGAGCAGAAGGAGAAGGGCGAGGGAGAGGGCGGTGAGGGCGCGGCGCAGGAGACGGCGGGGGCGGCGGGGTCGGGGGGCGGCGGGGGGTGCGGGATCGGGGGCGGGGGTGGGCGCCGGGTTGTTTTCGGGTGCCGGGCCGGTGGCGGGCGTCGGCTCGGGGGTGGTGGCCTTCGCGGGGTCGGCGTCGTCGCCCGGAGCCGGTTCCGTCCCCCGGTCCTCCGGCCCCGGCCCGTTGCCCGGCCCGGTCTCCGTGTCCATTCCGTCCCCCTGTCCGCCTGGTCCCCCACCCGTCTCCGCCCCGCTCGCGGTGCGGCCTACTCCCCCATACGCTCCGAAATGTGACGTCCTCCCTGTTCCGGGGCCGCCCCCGACGCGCCAAGGCGCACATACGGGTGCGGGTGACGCATGCCGTGCTGGGGGCCCTGGCGGGGGCCGGGTGGCTGATGCTGCCGTTGATGACGGTGGCCACCCGCCGCCCGGTTCCCGCCACCTCCCCCGGAGCGGCGGCGCCGGGGCAGGGCGTCACCTCGGCCGCGGACTACGTGCTCCCGCTCATCGCCGTGGCCGCGGCGGCGGTCATGGCGGCCTACGGCTACCTGCGCCGCGTCCGCCGGGCCCGGACCCGTACGACGCCGGGCACCACGCTGCCGGGACGCCCCGCACCCCCCACGGTCGCCGACGCCGAACGGCAGGCCCGGGTCGCGCTGGTGCTGGCCGACGACTGCGTACGGACGAGCCGCGAGGAACTGGGCTTCGCGCGGGAGAGATTCGAGGCGGGGAAGGGCGGGGTGGGGCCGCGGGCCGGGGAGGCGGCGCGGGAGGCGCGGACCGGAGCGATACCCGTGGCCTCGGAGGAGAGAGCGCGCGCGGCAGTCCCCGGAGCGGAGCCGGGCGACGGCGGCTTCGGGCACCCCCCGCCGGACGCCGGCGCGCGAAATCGGGCCGGCGCCGAGACCGGGGCGGAGACGGAGGCGGCGGCCTTCGCCCGTGCCCTGCGCGGCGCCGAGGCCGAGTTGGTGGCGGCGTTCGCGCTGTGGCGGAGGTACGAGCGGGGGCTGCCCGGGGACGCGGGGGCGCGGCGGCAGGCGCTGGCCGGGATGGTCGGGCGGTGCGCGGAGGCGGGGCGGCGGCTGGACGCACAGGCGGCGGCCCTGGACCAGGTGCGGGGGCTGGAGGGACCGGGCGCCGGCGCGGCACTGGACGTGGCGGAGGGCAGGTTCCGGGGGCTGGCGGTACGCACGGTGGCCGCCCACGCGACCCTGGCGGCGCTGCGGGAGCGGTACGCGCCCTCGGCCGCGGAGCCCGTCACCGCCGCGGTCGAACAGGCCAAGGACCGCCTGCTGTTCGCCACCGCCCACCTCAACGCGGCCCGCCGGTCCCTCGACGCCGCCGACGGCGACGCGACGGCCCGGAACCTGCGCGCCGCCGAGGGCGCCGTGGCCCAGGCCGAGACCCTGGTGACCGGTGTGGAACGGCTCGCCGCCCGGCTGCGGGAGGCCGCGGCACTGGTACCGGCCGCTCTGACCGGCGCGGAGGCCGAGCTGGCGGCGGCCCGGCAGGGTCGTTCCCGCACCGCCCTGGCCACCGGCGAGCTGCACGCCCGGCTGACCCACGCGGACGCCGTACTGGCCGCCGTACGGGAGGAGTCGACCGGTGCCCTCCCGTACGACCCGCTGGACGCGCTGCGCCGGATCACCCGTGCCGTCGACCGCCTGGACGTGGGCCGCTCCGGCGTCCTGGGCACGGCGGCGTTCCTCGTCGCCCGCACCGCGCTGGAGACGGCCGACGACTTCGTCACGGTGCACCGCGGCGCCGTCGGCCCGGGGGCCCGCGCCCTGCTGTCGGAGGCGGCCCGCGCGCTCGCCGGCGGTGCCGGCACCGCCTTCGACGCCGACACCGCCGCCCGCCAGGCGCGTGAGCTGGCCGAACGCGATGTCCGCGCGCACGGCACCCCCTACCCCGACACCCCCACGACCGGTCTGCCCGGCGCCGTCCTCGGCGGCATCCTCCTCGCCGAGGACCCCGACGGCGGCCCCCGGCCACGTTCGGAGGCCCGGCGACGCGGGGGCGAAGACATATGCGGGCGCCCGCGTGACGCCACGCGTAAGGGCCTGTCAGAACAGGCTGAGCAGGGCCTCCGCCGGGTCCGTGAGGACCGCCTCCGCGCCCGGCAGCGGCAACTCGAACCACACCGTCTTCCCCCGGGGCGTCCGCCGTGAGCCCCATGCCGCGCTGAGCAACTGCACCAGTTGCAGCCCCCGTCCGCCCTCGTCCGTGTCCCGGGCCCGCCGGCGCCGGGGCTGCACGAGCCCGCCGTCCCAGACCTCGCACACCAGCGTGCGGTCCAGCAGCAGCCGTAGCCTGATCTCCCCCTCGCCGTACCGCAGCGCGTTCGTCACCAGCTCGCTGACCAGCAGCTCCGTCGTGTCGACCAGCGCTTCGAGGCCCCAGTCGAGCAACCGCGCGCGGGCGTGCTCCCGCGCCCGCCCCACGCTCCGCGGCTCCCGCGGCAGCGTCCAGTCGCCGACGGAGTCCGCCGGCAGCCCCTGCACCCGGGCCATCAGCAGCGCGATGTCGTCCTCGCCGTGGTGCGTGTCGAGCGTGCTGAGCACGTGGTCGCAGACATCCTCCAGCGGCCGCGCCGGATCGGTGAGCGCGCCGACGAACGCGTGCAGCCCCTCGTCCAGCGGGTGGTCCCGGGACTCCACCAGACCGTCCGTGTACAGCGCGAGCAGCGCGCCCTCGGGCAGCTCGACCTCCACCTCCTCGAAGGGCTCGCCCCCCACCCCGAGCGGCATCCCGGGCGGCACGTCCAGCATCAGCGCGGGCTCACCCGGTTCCACCAGCACCGGCGGCAGATGACCGGCGTTGGCGAACGTACATCGCCGGGTCACCGAGTCGTACACGGCGTACACGCAGGTCGCGAGGTACACCTCGGACAGGTCCGCGTCCCTGGGCTGCCGCGCCGTGCGCGTCGCCTGCTGCACACCGCCCGGCGTGCCGAGCCCGCGCGCGATCTCGTCCAACGCGGAGAGAACCTCGGCCGGTTCGAGATCGAGCAGCGCCAAGGTCCGTACGGCTGTGCGCAGTTCACCCATCGCGACCGCCGCCCGCAGTCCGCGCCCCATCACGTCGCCCACCACCAACGCCGTGCGGTGGCCGGGCAGTTCGATGACGTCGAACCAGTCGCCGCCGACCTCGGTCGCCGCGTTGCCGGGCAGATAGCGGCAGGCGATGTCCAGCCCGGACGCCTCGGGGTCGCCCGGCGGCAGCAGCGAGCGCTGGAGGATCAGCGCGCGTTCGTGCTCCCGGCGGTACAGCCGCGCGTTGTCGATGCAGACCGCGGCGCGCGCGGCGAGTTCCACCGCGAGGTCCCGGTCCCGCTCCCCGAACGGCTCGCTGCCCTTGGTCCGCGCGAACCGTACGAGTCCCACCACCGTGTCGTGCGCCACCATCGGCACGGCCAGCGTGGACTGCACGAGGCTCCCCTCCTCGGCCGGCACCGCCCGCGGCCGCGCGGTGCGCAGGGCATCCGCGCAGGGGGAGTTGAAGGGGAAGTGGTGTACGGCGCCGACCTTGACGGTCTCGGCGACCCGGCCCACCGGCGCGTCCGCGACCGCGCTGGCGATGGCGACCCGGCGCAGCTCCGCGCTGCCGTCGGCCATCCCGGGCGGGGTCTCGTCGCCGGTCAGCAGCCCCTGGTAGAGGTCGACGGTGGCGAGGTCGCAGAAGCCGGGGACGACGACGTCGAGGAGTTCGCGCGCCGTGGTCTCCAGGTCGAGCGAGTTGCCGATCCGCGCCCCGGCCTCGTTGAGCAGCGCCAGGTTGCGCCGGGCCGCGGCGGCCTCGCGGGCGGCGGCGCGGCGGGAGGTGACGTCGGTGGCGAGCCAGGCGACGCCGATGGGCCGACCGCTGCCGCTGTGCACGCGATAGAGGTTGACCGACCAGTGCCGGCGCTCCTCGGACCCCGGGACATGGCCGGTGACATGCATGTCGGTGACGGGGTCGCCGCTCTCCAGCACCCGCCGCAGCGTCGCCGAGACCCGCTCGGCCTCGCCGCGCGGCAGATAGTCGGACACGCCCTTGCCGCGGTGGTCGTCCGGGGTGCCGCCGAAGACGTTGGCGAACCGCTGGTTCACGCGGCGTACCCGCAGGTCGAAGTCGAGCAGCAGGAAACCGAAGGGGGATTGTCCGAATATCGCCTGGGACGCGGCGAGATCGGTCTCGATCCTGCGCAGCGTGCGGACGTCCACGACGATGCAGACGGCGGCGTTCTCGCCCTCCGCGGTCCGGGTCGGCATCACATAGACCTCGGCCAGCCCGTCCGAACCGCGCCCGCCCTGGGGCGGATCCGGCATCCGGAAGGGCACGACCCCGGTCCACTCCCGCCCGTCGAGGATCTCGGCCATCTTGCGCTGGCCCTGTTCCCGCAGGTCGGGGTCGATGAACGCCTCGATGGGGTCCATGCCGACGGCGCGCGAGGCCGGAATGCCGAAGAGCTGTTCGGCGCGCAGGCTCCACTGGTCCACCAGACCGCCGGGTCCGATGGAGAAGGAGGCCACCTTTATGTAGTCGTACATGGAGCCGGGCGGACTGCTCTGCCACAGGGCGCCACCGGTCGCCGCCGCACCCGCGGCGGTCTGGTCCCTCGCGCCGTCCGACGGGTCCTCGGACTCCGTGGCCTTCGCTGGTATCTCGCTCACGCGAACCGTCCCCTCCAGCTCACCGCGCCCGGCACCGGTCACCGGGGGCGGCTGCCCGCAGTATCCAGTACTACGGCGCCGCGCGACACGGTGTTCACGATCACAGCTCGGTCCAGACGTTTTTCGGACCGCTCCGCGACAACACTTCCACTCTTCTAACCAGGGAACACGGCCTCGAATCACACACTCCGGGCCTGTCCGCGAGCCGGGGTCACACGGCGGGCCGTACGGCGGTCCACGTACACCCCCCTCCGCCCCCTCGGGCGCCCCTGCCTCACCCCGGGCACCCCCGCGCCACCCCAGTGCGCCCCCGGTCCGTCATCCGGGCACCGCCAGCTCGAACCAGACGGTCTTTCCGCTCGCGCCGGGCCGGGTGCCCCAGCGGCGCGAGGACCCCGCGAGCAGCTGGAGGCCGCGCCCGCTCTCGTCCTCGGGCCGGGCGATCCGCTCGCGCGGCGGATCGGGGAGCGGGTCGGAGACCTCGACCAGCAGGGGGTCGTCGGCGCCGGCCGGCCGTACGAGCCGTACGCCGATGGGGCCGGTGGCGTAGCGCAGCGAGTTGGTGACCAGCTCGCTCACCAGCAGCGCGGCGAGATCGGCGACACAGTCGAGGTCCCAGCCGTGCAACTGGCCGCGGACCGCGGTCCGGGCGCTGCGCACGGCGCCCGGTTCCGCGGGGAAGGTCCACGCGGCGCAGTCGCCATCGGTGTCGATCACGCCGATCACTTCCCAGGCCGCGAGCTGTCCGGTTTCGTGGGGTTAATTGGCCCATACCCGATAAGCGGTGGCCAATACCGTCCGGACGGCGGGCGTGTGGGTCGAACGGCGTACCCGGGCCGGTACGGCAGGGCCGGACAGCGGCATCGGACCGCCGGACGGGGCATCGGACGAGGCCCGGCTCAGCGCGCCCCCGCCCCCATCCGCTCGGCGACCTCGCGCACCGCCGGCACATCCTGTTCCAGCCACGGCACGTCCCACAGCCGCGCCGGGGCCAGCCAGCGCAGTTCGTCGTGGTCCTGGAGGGGCCGGGGCGCGGGCGAGCCGGGGCGCAGCCGAACGGTCCACACCCACAGGACGTACGGCTCCCGCAGGGGCCATGCGCCGGGGACGCGTTCCACGGTCTCGGCGTCGACGCCGAGTTCCTCGCGCAGTTCGCGCACCAGGGCGTCCTCGGGCCGCTCTCCTCGCTCGACCTTGCCGCCGGGCAACTCCCAGCGTCCGGCCAGGTCGGCGGGCGCGCTGCGGCGCGCGGCCAGCAGGCGGCCGCCGTCGAGCAGGGCGGCGCCGACCACCACGGTCCGTTCGGTCTCGGGCGTCATGGAGCGGAGCCTACGGGAGGCTCCGGGGCGCGCGGCGCCACGCCGTCCGCCCTCCGCGCACCCGGCAGGTCAGCCGCGGCCGCCGTCCCCGTTCTGCCCGAGCCGCTCGACCGTGTAGAGCTGCTTGGGCCCGAGGTTCTCGAAGCTGTCGGCGATCTTCTGCGCCTCGGCCTCGGTCGCGTACCGGCCGACGCGGTAGCGATTGCCGTTGTCGTCCCGCCGTATGACGCTCCAGGGCAGGGAAGCCGTGCCCTCACTCATGATCCGCTCCGCCCCCATCGCGCCCTTCACCCTCTCCGGCATCACGGGACCCCCATCCCGTCCCGGGCCCTTGCCGGGCCCCGCCCAAGGAAACCGCACTCCGCATATGCCCGAGCGTACGCCCAACCTTTACTCAGCGAATACGCCTTTTCACAAAGAGGTACGCAACCCGCCAGACCGGCGGGGGCGCGCACGAACGAATGCGCCCTGGGCGCGCGCATCGGGCACACCCCAGGAAAACGGGCACCCACCTGCGAGAACGCCCGGATCGTGGCAGCACCCGCGCCGCGCGGGGAACGCCACAACCGGCGCACCCGCCTCCCGCACGAGCCCGCGATGTGCGCTACGTCACTCCGCGACCGGCGGGCGGTGTACGGCCCTCACCGCACCGGCAGGTGATACGCCACCCGGTACCGGTCCGCCGGAATGACCACGTCCGCGGTCTCCACCGGCCGCCCGGAGGCGTAGTAGGTGCGCTGCACGACCAGGACGACATGGCCGGGGACGCCCCCGAGGAGATGCAGCTCCTCGGCGAGACCGGGGCGGGCGCCGACCTCCTCGGTCACGTTGTCCACGATCACGTCGATGGCGCGCATGCGCTCGACCACGCCCATCCCGCCGAGCGGACCCTCCTCGGGCAGCATCACCGGGGTGCGGCCGGTGACGGCGAGGGGCTCCCAGGAGGTGGAGAGCATCATCGGCTCACCGGCCTCACGGAAGAGGTACTTGGTGCGCATGACCCGCTCGCCGATCTCGATCCCGAGCCGCTCGGCGATCGCGGCACCGGCCTCGGCCTGCCGGCTGCGGGACTCCCAGCTGCCGCGCACCGCGGCGTCGGCCTGCTCCTGCCGGAAGGGGGTGGCGCCGCCGCTGGGGCGGTAGCCGGAGCGGGACACCCGGCGCGGCACGGGCCGTTCGCGCACATACGTCCCCGAGCCGGAGCGGCCCTCGACCAGACCCTCGGCCATCAGGACCTTGCGGGCCTCCAGGGCGACGGTGTCCGAGACGCCGTACTCCTCGCGGATGCGGGCCTGCGAGGGGAGCCGGGTGTGGGGCGGCAGTGAACCGTCGACGATCTTCTTGCGGAGATCACCCGCGACACGCAGATACGCCGGCTGCTCACCGAAAGTCACTGGCCGCTCCCATCAGATTGTACAGACAGCAACAGCGTGGCAACCGTGGGTTGAGCCGTGCAAGCAAAGGCCAGAGATTCACTCGAAGTGATTACATCTGGGCGGGCAAGCCCCCACCCAGCACTTTCTCCCCCACCCGCACCCCCCTTCACACCTGCCGGGCGACCCGGACAACTCCGGCCGCCCGAACGGCAGTCCGGGAACACCGGTACCGTGCCTCTTACGACTTGTCGCAGGTAAGCGGGACACAGGGGGCGGAATTGAAGGTGGAGAACCGGGTCGACGGCGCCGTCGTACGCACGGTGAACGGACTCACCGCGCGCTGGGGCGCCACCGCGCGGGGCGGCACGGTGTTCTCCGCCGCCGGGGTCTGGCCCCTGCTGGCCCTCCTCGCGGACGGCGCGGCGGGTCCCGCCCGGCAGGAGCTGGCCGACGCGCTGGGCGTGCCCGCGGATCAAGCGGCCGTCACCGCGCGGGAGTTGCTCGCGGCCCTGGGCTCGGTGTCGGGCCTGGACGCGGCGCTCGGCCTGTGGACCCAGGCGGAACTGCTGCTGCGCGAGGAGTGGCTGGCCAAGCTGCCGGCGGCCACCCACGGCTCGTTCGGGGACGACCTCGTCACCGCGCAGGAGCGGATGGACCGCTGGGCGGCCGAGCGCACCGGCGGACTGGTCGAGCGGATGCCGGTGGCGCTGAACCGGCAGACGCGGATGGTGCTGGCCGGCGCGCTCGCCCTGCACACCACCTGGCGCCAGCCCTTCACCGAGCAGCCGCTGACCCCGGCGGCGGGCCCCTGGCAGGGCCGCACCCTGCGCGGCCTGCACCGGCGGAGCGTGCGCCCGGACCGGGTCGGCGTGAGCGGCACCCCGGACGGCTTCGTCACCGCGCTGACGGTCCCCGGCGACAACGGCATCGACGTCCATCTCGTCCTCGGCGAGGAGCGCATGACGCCGGGCCAGGTCATCGCCGCGGGCGTGGCCGTGGTGGAGCGCACGCTCCCGCTCACGCCGGGCGGCGCCCTGCCGTACGGCGAGGTCGGGCCCGGGCTGCGGGTGGCGCGAGAACAGTCCGTCACCCCGGAGCCGACGTCCCTGGACGTGCGGACGGTGGCCTACGAGGTCCGCGCGGACCACGATCTGCTCGCCCAGCCCGACCTGTTCGGCCTCCACACCGCGACCGACCCCCGCTACGGCCACTTCCCGGGCGTGAGCGCCCACCCGCTGGCCGTCTCGGAGGCCCGCCAGTCGTCCGTGACCCGCTTCGGTGCCCTCGGCTTCCGCGCGGCCACGGTGACGGCCGTGGCCGCGGCACCCGGCGGCGCCCCGCCCCAGCCCCGCTACGAGACCACCGTCGTGCACGCCGCCTTCGACCGTCCCTTCGCCTTCCTCGCCGTCGACCGCGACTCCCGCCTGGTCCTGATGTCCGGCTGGATCACCGACCCCTCCCCCTACCCGGCCCAGGGGTACGCGGGCAGCGCGGGGAGGCCGGGCGTGTGACGCGCATGGCCGAGGGGAGGAGCCCTGTGGGCCCCCTCCCCTGCCCCGGCCCCGGCCCGCGTCGCCGCGTCTGCCGATCCGCCGCTCACCGCGGCCATGCGGCCAGCACATCGAAGGGGCCATAGACGGCATCGAGCCCCGGACAGTCGACTCCGCTGCGCGAGACCGCCACGACGGGGACGGGTTCACCGGTGAGGGCGGCCCGATGCCGAGACAGAGCCGCCAGGTCGTGCCGGTCGAAGGGTGACTGCTCCAGCCACTTGATGGAACCGACGAAGAGCAGTTCCTTGGCGATGGGGGCCCGGTCCGCCCCGACGATGTCGATCTCGACGTCGTCGGTGCGCGTCCAGTAGCCGCCTACCGCGGGGGCTGCCGGGAGACGGTCGTCGGGCAGTGTCCGGGCGAGCGCCTCCCGGACGAGCGGCTCGATCGCCCGGCCGCGCCGGCTGGTCCAGCTCTCCCGGATCCGTGCGCCAGACGTCTGAGGCAAGACCTCCAGGAGCCTCCTGGACCACTCCGACAGCAGAAATCAGACCGCCACGAGCCGGACCCGATCGCCGCATAGCTTGACCATGTCGTCGATATCGGAGGTCAACATGATCACCGGGCGGTGCTGTCGCCGCGCGGCCTCGGCGACGGCCGCATCGATCGCGTACTTGTGTCCGTGCAACCCGGCATTCATCAGCAACTTCGAGGCAGCCCTCGCCTCCTCGTCACCGACGGGGACGACCCGAAGTCCGGAAAGCACCCAGTTCAGGCGGGACTTGTTCGTACGGGCGTGGACGGCTTCGATGATGGTGAGCGCACTGATCACGACCTCCATGCCGCGCGAGCGCGCCTCAGCGATCAGAGCCACCACCTGTTCTTCGTCAGCGAGCAGCTTCGAGAGTCCCTCGCTGTCGAGGACCAGCGTCCCCTCGTGACTCAGCCTGCGGCGGGCCACTCGCCCTCCTCGGCGAACACCTCGTCGAAGACGTGCCGTGCCCGCTGGCGAGCCTGCTCGGAGACCGGCCCCTTGCGGCTCTCGTAGTCCGCCAGGTACTCGTCCAGGACCTGCCCCCGCAGCTCACGCTCGACCGCCTCGGCGATGAACGCGGAGAACTCCCGCTTGCCCACCCGAGCCCGGATCGCCTCCGCGGTCCCCTCCGGCAGCGACAAGCTCACCCGCGTCGCCGGCCCTTCCCCGATGCTGTACGTCGTCTCAGCCATGCCCTCGATTGTGTCAAACGAGTAGGAAAAGTGCCAGGTCCGCACTATCTCCACAGCTCAGCCGGCGCCCTGCTCGCACAAATCCCAGCACGGGAAAAGACCAAGGGCCCGACCCCGAAGAGTCGAGCCCTCTCTGACCTGCATGTTTGCCAGTTCAGTGACGTGGTGATATATCAGCCGCTACACGTTGAAGCGGAACTCCACCACATCCCCGTCCTGCATCACATAGTCCTTGCCCTCCATGCGCGCCTTGCCCTTGGCGCGGGCCTCGGATACGGAGCCGGTGGTGACGAGGTCGGTGAAGGAGATGACCTCGGCCTTGATGAAGCCCTTCTGGAAGTCGGTGTGGATGACACCGGCGGCCTCGGGGGCGGTGGCGCCCTTCTTGATGGTCCAGGCGCGGGATTCCTTGGGGCCGGCCGTGAGGTAGGTCTGCAGGCCGAGGGTGTTGAAGCCGACGCGGGCCAGGGTGGCGAGGCCGGGCTCCTCCTGGCCGACGGACTGGAGGAGTTCGAGGGCCTCGTCCTCGTCCAGCTCGGCGAGGTCGGCCTCCAGCTTGGCGTTCAGGAAGATCGCCTCGGCGGGGGCGACCAGCGCGCGCTGCTCGTTCTTGAAGTCCTCGTCCGTCAGCTCGTCCTCGTCGACGTTGAAGACGTAGAGGAACGGCTTGGCGGTCAGCAGGTGCAGGTCGTGCAGCAGCTCGGCCCGCTCGGTGCCCTGGAGGATGCCGTGCGCGAAGAGCGTGTCGCCCTTCTCCAGGATCTCCTTGGCCTCCTCGACCGCCTTCACCTTCGGCGCGACGTCCTTCTTGATCCGGGACTCCTTCTGGAGCCGCGGCAGGACCTTCTCGATGGTCTGGAGGTCGGCGAGGATCAGCTCGGTGTTGATCGTCTCGATGTCGTCCTTGGGCGAGACCTTGCCGTCGACATGGACGACGTTCTCGTCCTTGAAGGCGCGGATGACCTGGCAGATCGCGTCCGACTCGCGGATGTTCGCGAGGAACTTGTTGCCCAGGCCCTCGCCCTCGGACGCGCCGCGCACGATGCCGGCGATGTCCACGAAGTCGACCGTGGCCGGAAGGATGCGCTCCGAGGAGAAGATCGAGGCCAGCTGGGCCAGCCGGCCGTCGGGGACACCGACGACGCCGACGTTGGGCTCGATCGTGGCGAACGGGTAGTTGGCCGCCAGCACGTCGTTCTTGGTCAGGGCGTTGAACAGGGTCGACTTGCCGACGTTGGGCAGGCCGACGATTCCGATCGTGAGCGACACGTTGCGACTTCCCGTGGATGAGAGGGCCAGGAGCTGGGGCTGCCAGGCCCTCGGAGGACACTGGCCGATCCACCAGTCTACGGCGTTTCGCGCGCCCTCCTCCCGGGAACGTCGCCCACCCGGCCAAGGTCCGCCCATCGGCGTGTCTGGGAGCCGATCAGGCACATAAGCAGACCTAAGTTGGTCCAATGGAGCAGCACAGAACGCGACCCCCGAACGACGGACGGCGCCGCGGCAACCGGCCGCACGCCCATCTGCCGCCGCAGGCCCGGCGCCGCCCGCCCGGCCCGGTGGCGGGGCGCGGCGCGGGGCAGTCACGGCCGGTGCCGGGCCCGGGGCTGCCGGGCCCCCGGCTCACCGGGCTCGGCGGCGGCCTGTTCTGCGTCGCCGCGATGTTCGTCCTGGGCTGCCTCGACGAGCTGCTCTTCGGCGGCTCGCCACCGGTGTACGGCGTGCTGTTCCTGCCCGTGTGCGTGCTGACCGCGCTGTGGGTGCGCCCCGGGGACGTGCTGACCGCGCCCGTCGCGGTGCCCATCGCCTTCGCGGCCGGGCTGCTCGTGGTCGCCGACGGGCGCGAGGGGGTGCTCGGCCGGCTGATGGGCCTGGTGACGGGGCTGGCCACCCAGGCCGGCTGGCTGTACGGGGGGACGCTCGTCGCGGGGGTGATCGTGCTCGTACGGCGGGTGCGGTGGGTGCGGGGGCGGCGGCGCCCGCACTGAGCGAGGGGGTAGCAGGGGGCAGCAGGGGGCAGCTGAGCGGATCAGCGGCCTGGACGGCGCGGCTGACGGCCCTCCGCGCGCCGCCCCGCGACCGCTCCCGCTCCCCGCGACCGCTCCCCGCATCGCCGCGGCGGCCTACGACTGCTGTGCCGCCCGCATCGCCGCCCCCACGATTCCCGCGTTGTTCTGGAGCTGCGCGGGGACGATGTCGGCCTTGATGCCCTCGATGTGGTGCAGGAACTTGTCGGCCTTGCGGCTGACCCCGCCGCCGATGATGAACAGCTCGGGCGAGAACAGCATCTCCACGTGCGCCAGGTACTTCTGGACGCGGCGCGCCCACTGCTCCCAGCTGAGGTCGTGGTCCTCCTTGGCCTTGCTGGATGCCTTGTGCTCGGCATCGTGGCCGTGCAGCTCCAGGTGGCCCAGTTCGGTGTTGGGGACCAGGACGCCGTCCGCGAAGAGGGCGCTGCCGATGCCGGTGCCGAAGGTGAGCAGGATGACCGTGCCCCCGCGGCCCTGGCCCGCGCCGAACTGCATCTCGGCGACGCCCGCCGCGTCCGCGTCGTTGACCACCGTCACCGGCAGGCCGCCCAGCCGGCCGCCGAACAGGGCGCGCGCGTCGGTGTCGATCCAGCTCTTGTCGACATTGGCCGCCGTACGGACCGTGGCCCCGCCGGTGACCACGCCGGGGAAGGTCAGGCCCACCGGGCCGGTCCAGCCGAAGTGGTCGATCACCTGCTTCACCCCGTCGGCCACGCCGTCGGGCGTCGCCGGGTGGGGGGTGAGCACCTTGCAGCGCTCCTGGGCGAGATCGCCCCTGTCGAGGTCCACAGGGGCGCCCTTGATCCCGGATCCGCCGATGTCCACGCCGAAGATCTGCATGGCTCCACGTTACGACGGGGCACTGACCGTCCCGCCCGTGAGGGCGTGATCACTCCTCGGAAGCGCCCGATCCACCGCGCTCGGCCACCAGGTTCGCCGCCTCCTCGCGCAGGTCGCGGCGGAGCTCCTTGGGCAGCGAGAAGGTGATGGACTCCTCGGCGGTCTTGACGATCTCCACGTCCGCGTAGCCGCGCGCGGCGAGCCACTCCAGGACCTGCTCGACCAGCACGTCCGGCACGGAGGCGCCGGAGGTGACGCCGACGGTGTGCGCGCCCTCCAGCCAGCTCTCGTCGATCTCGTCGGCGAAGTCCACCAGGTACGCCTCGCGGGCGCCGGCGAGCTTGGCGACCTCGACCAGGCGCTTGGAGTTGGAGGAGTTGCGCGAGCCGACCACGATGACCAGGTCGGAATCGGCGCCCATCTGCTTCACCGCGATCTGGCGGTTCTGCGTGGCGTAGCAGATGTCGTCGCTGGGCGGGGAGACCAGGCCCGGGAACTTGGTCTTCAGGGCGTCGACGGTCTCCATGGTCTCGTCCACGGAGAGGGTGGTCTGCGACAGCCAGACGACCTTCGACGGGTCCCGGACCTCGACCTTGGCGACGTCCTCGGGGCCGTCGACCAGCTGGATGTGCTCGGGGGCCTCGCCGGAGGTGCCGATGACCTCCTCGTGGCCCTCGTGGCCGATCAGCAGGATGTCGTAGTCCTCGTTGGCGTACCGGACGGCTTCCTTGTGGACCTTGGTGACCAGGGGGCAGGTCGCGTCGATGGTGGCGAGCCGGCCCCGCTCGGCCTCCTCGTGGACGACGGGGGCCACGCCGTGCGCCGAGAACATGACGATGTTGCCCTCGGGCACCTCCTCCGTGCGTTCGACGAAGACGGCGCCCTTCTTCTCCAGGGTCTGCACGACGTACTTGTTGTGGACGATCTCGTGCCGGACGTAGATCGGGGCGCCGTACTGTTCCAGGGCCTTCTCGACGGCGATCACGGCGCGGTCCACACCGGCGCAGTAGCCTCGGGGGGCGGCGAGCAGGACACGGCGGCGAGGCGAAGCGGTCATGGGTCCATCGTAGGGGGCGTACGACGACGCCGGGTTCCGCCGCCCGCGCCCGGCCGGACCTCCTTGTCGGTGGCGGCCATTACGCTCGGCGCATGGCTTTGAAGACGACCCCTGAGGCACCCCTGCCGGTCGGTGAGGTCTCCCGGTTGATCGGGGGATGGATCGACCGGCTGGGCGCGGTGTGGGTCGAGGGGCAGATCACCCAGCTGTCGCGGCGGCCGGGCGCCGGCGTCGTGTTCCTGACGCTGCGCGACCCGTCGTACGACATCTCGGTCGGCGTGACCTGCTTCCGGCAGGTGTTCGACGACGTGGCGGACGTCGTCGGCGAGGGCGCCCGCGTCCTCGTGCTGGCCAAGCCGGAGTGGTACGCGCCGAGAGGCCAGCTCTCCCTGCGCGCGGCCGAGATCAGGCCGGTCGGGGTCGGTGAGCTGCTGGCCCGCCTGGAGCAGCTGAAGAAGTCGCTCGCGGCGGAGGGGCTGTTCGCGGCGGAGCGCAAGAAGCCGCTGCCGTTCCTGCCGCAGCTGATCGGCCTGGTCTGCGGCCGCGCCTCCGCCGCCGAGCGGGACGTGCTGGAGAACGCCCGGCACCGCTGGCCCGCGGTGCGCTTCGAGGTGCGCAACGTCCCCGTGCAGGGGGTGCACGCCGTCCCGCAGGTCGTGCGGGCGGTCCAGGAGCTGGACGCGATCGAGGACGTGGACGTCATCGTCGTCGCCCGGGGCGGCGGCAGCGTGGAGGATCTGCTGCCCTTCTCGGACGAGCAGCTGGTGCGCGCGGTGGCGGGGTGCCGTACGCCGGTCGTGTCCGCGATCGGGCACGAGCCGGACAGTCCGCTGCTCGACCTGGTCGCGGATCTGCGCGCCTCCACCCCGACCGACGCGGCCAAGAAGGTCGTACCGGACGTGGGCGAGGAACTGGAGCGGGTGCGGATGCTGCGGGGCCGCGCCCGGCGCTGTGTGCACGCGCTCCTCGACCGCGAGGAGCGGGGGCTGGCGCACGCGCTGGCCCGGCCCGCGCTGGAGGATCCGCACCGGATGCTCGACGAGCGGGCGGACCATGTGGCCTCCCTGGCCGGGCGGGCCCGGCGCACCCTCGGCCATCTGCTGGACCGCGCGGACTCGGAGCTGACGCACACCCGCGCGCGCGTGGTGGCCCTCTCCCCCGCGGCCACGCTGAAACGCGGTTACGCGGTGCTGCAACGCTCCGACGGGCACGTGGTGCGCGATCCGGGCGAGGTGAGTGAGGGCGAGGCGCTGCGCGCGCGCGTCGCCGACGGCGAATTCACGGTGAAGGTGGGCGAATGACCGGCAAGACGGAGACCGGCGAGGCGCAGGAGACGCTCTCGTACGAGCAGGCGCGGGACGAGCTGATCGAGGTCGTGCGGCGGCTGGAGGCGGGCGGCGCCTCGCTGGAGGACTCCCTGGCGCTGTGGGAGCGCGGGGAGGAGCTGGCCAAGGTGTGCCGGCGCTGGCTGGAGGGGGCGCGCGCCCGGCTGGACGCGGCGCTCGCGGAGGAGGAGGGCACGGGCGAGGAGGCCGAGTAGGAGCCGCCCGAGGCTGTGGGGTGGGTCACCCTGCGGCCGGTTTTGTTGAAAGTTAAAACTCAATGGGCGTAGGGTCGTACGGTCAGCAGCGGTCCGGAGCGGACCGTACGCATCACCGAGGAAGTCACGATGTCTCTCGTTCTCGACCCCGCCGCCCAGGACCTGCTGTTCCGTGCGGCCCACACCGCGAACACCTTCACCGACGAGCCGGTGACCGAGGAGCAGGTCCGGGCGATCTACGACCTGGTCAAGTACGGCCCGACCGCCTTCAACCAGACCCCGCTGCGCGTCACCCTGGTCCGCTCCCCCGAGGCCCGTGAGCGCCTCGTCCAGCACATGGCCGAGGGCAACCGCCCCAAGACCGCCACCGCCCCGCTGGTCGCGATCCTCGCCGCGGACAACGAGTTCCACGAGGAGCTGCCGACCCTGTTCCCGGCCTTCCCGGCCGCCAAGGACGCCTTCTTCGCCGAGCGCCCGGCCCGTGAGCGCTCCGCCGCGCTGAACTCCGCGCTCCAGGCCGCCTACTTCATCGTCGGCGTGCGCGCCGCCGGTCTCGCCGCGGGCCCGATGACCGGGTTCGACCCCGAGGGTGTGCGCAAGGAGTTCCTGGACGACGACCACACCCCGCTGATGGTCGTCAACATCGGCCGCCCGGGCCCGGACGCGTCGTACCCGCGCTCCCCCCGGCTCGCGTACGAGGACGTCGTCACGACCGTCTGAGCCGCCCCCGCCACGCGGAGAGGCCCCCGGCATCGCCGGGGGCCTCTCCGCGTCGGTCGACGGGTCAGGACGCGGAGGAGGTCTTCTCCATCCGGAGCGCCGACGCCATCTTCGTCAGATCGGTGAAGGACGCCGTGCCGGCGACCACGGTGGTCGAGCCGGGCGTGTCCCGCAGGACGAGGGCGTCGTAGCGGCCACCGGTGTAGTGGGTCCAGGTGCGGCCGTCGATCCGCTCGGTGGTCGTGGTGGCCTTCGCGCCCTGGGTGGCCTGGTCGATGAAGTCGGCCCGCTTCTGCGTCGACTGCTCGATCTGGACATACTGGGCATCAGGGGTCTGGAAGCCCAGGTGCCAGTAGTCGCCGTTCGCGCCGTCGTAGCTCACCGAGGTGGCCTTCCAGGCGTCGGACAGGCCCTCGGGGCCCGCCACCGGGTAGCTCGCCGCCCTGCGGGCCGTGATCAGCTCGACCCGGTAGTCGACCCGCTTGAGGTCGGGAGCGTGATTGTCGTGCGGGATGGCGAAGAGGTAGACGACCGCCGCCGCGATGCCGATCAGGGCCAGGGAGAGAATCATGTCCCGGGCCGTCTTCTGCTTGCCTTTCGAACCTGCCACGTCCCTATGGTCGCAGGTGCCTCAGGCGCTCAAACGTGGGGTCCCCTGCTCATTTTGTCTGCCTAACGATAGAGTCATGGCCAAGACCCTCATCCGGCCGTCGCCGTATCAGAAAGGTGCGCCCCGATGACCGAAAATCATCACCTGCCCTCCGAACTCGATGTTCCCGCCGAGGCTCCCGACCGCAACCTCGCCCTGGAACTCGTCCGGGTGACCGAAGCCGCGGCGATGGCCGCCGGCCGCTGGGTCGGGCGCGGTGACAAGAACGGCGCCGACGGCGCCGCGGTGCGCGCCATGCGGTCCCTCGTCTCCACCGTCTCGATGAACGGCGTCGTCGTCATCGGCGAGGGGGAGAAGGACGAAGCCCCGATGCTCTTCAACGGGGAGCACGTCGGGGACGGCACCGGCCCCGAGGTGGACATCGCCGTCGACCCGATCGACGGCACCACGCTGACCGCCAAGGGCATGCCTAACGCGATCGCCGTGCTGGCCGCCGCCGAGCGCGGCGCCATGTTCGACCCGTCCGCCGTGTTCTACATGGACAAGCTGGTCACCGGCCCCGAGGCCGCGGACTTCGTGGACATCGACGCGCCCGTCGCCGTGAACATCCGGCGGATCGCCAAGGCGAAGAAGGCGACCCCGGAGGACGTCACCGTCGTCATCCTGGACCGGCCCCGGCACGAGGGCCTGATCAAGGAGGTCCGGGAGGCCGGCGCCCGCATCAAGCTGATCTCCGACGGCGATGTCGCCGGCTCCGTCTACGCGCTGCGCGAGGGCACGGGCGTCGACCTGCTGCTCGGCATCGGCGGTACGCCGGAGGGCATCATCTCGGCCTGCGCCGTGAAGTGCCTGGGCGGCACGATCCAGGGCAAGCTGTGGCCCAAGGACGACGAGGAGCGGCAGCGGGCGATCGACGCCGGGCACGACCTCGACCGGGTGCTCATGACGGACGACCTGGTCTCCGGGGAGAACGTGTTCTTCGTGGCCACCGGCATCACCGACGGCGAGCTGCTGCGCGGGGTGCGGTACCGGTCGGAGACCGCGCTCACCGAGTCGATCGTGATGCGCTCGAAGTCGGGCACGGTGCGCCGGATCGACTCCGAGCACCGCCTGCGCAAGCTGCGGGCCTACAGCGCGATCGATTTCGAGCGGGCCAAGTAGGCCGAGGCCGAGCGGGCCAGGCGGTCCGCTCGGCGCGAGCGCCCCCTGTGCGGAGGGGGCGCTTTCGCTTGCCGGCCGGCTGTGTCGGCCGGCCCGGCAAGCCGGCCTTGTCAGCCGGCTATGCGGTCCGTCGTCGCGCGGGTCGCCTTCTTCAGGTCCAGTTCGCGGCGGCGGCGCCGCGCCAGGACCACCCGGCGCTCGGCGGCCGTCAGACCGCCCCAGACGCCGTAGGGCTCGGGCTGGAGGAGTGCGTGTTCACGGCACTCGACCATGACCGGGCAGCGGGCGCAGACGCGCTTGGCCGCCTCCTCCCGGGACAGCCGGGCGGCGGTCGGCTCCTTGGACGGGGCGAAGAACAGCCCCGCCTCGTCACGCCGGCACACGGCCTCGGTGTGCCAGGGTGCCTCCTGGTCCCGCTCCCGTGCCGGCTCCCGCTGGGCCGGTACGGCAGCTACCTGCAAGGACGAATGCGGCGGTCGCAGCACGGGTCTACTCCTGACGACGGCTTCGCGAGCGAGAGACGATGCAGCAAGCCCTACCCGCTGTACGCGCGCCTATGCACTGCGTTCCCAACCACGGGTGATTGCCGGGGAGTTCGCGGCCGTCCTTCGCGGCCGTCAACGGTCCAGGTGTCTGCGCAGCTTCCGCTCGACCTTGTCCTGGACCCGCTCCAGGATGTCCGAGACGAGCTTGCCCCGCTTGGGCCGGGCCTCCACATTGCCGAGGACGGCCCACCCGTCGACGTAGACGACCGGCGCGTCCGTCTCGGTCGAGTCCAGCGTCGCCACGTCGAAGTTGCCGAGGACGCCGCCGCCGGTGCCGCGCAGCGACACGTTCTCCGGGACGCGGATCTGGATGTCGCCGAAGACCGAGACCGCCTTGATCACGACCTGCTGGTACTCGAAGACCGCCTCGCTGAGGTCGATCTCGACGCTGCCGAAGACGGAGTACGCGTGCAGCCGGCGGCCGGCGCGCCAGCGGCCGCGGCGGACCGCGCTGCTGAAGACGGCCACCACGTTCGCGTCGGACTCGCTGGGTATGTCGTCCGTGGGGCGCGGCGGGGCGGGGGTGTAGGCGGCACGGGCGGAGTGCTGGTGGGCGGCGGGCAGGTCCTGGATGAAGACCTCCAGCTCGCCGACCGTCTTCGCGTGCAGCACGCCGTCCACGCGCTCGGCGTGCTCGTCGGCGGTGAGCCGGCCCTCGGCGAGGGCCTCGCGGAGGATGTCGGCGACCCGGTCGCGCTCGGCGTCCGAGGCGCGCAGGGCGGAGACGCTCGGGGTGGCGTCCTGGATACGAACGGGCTTCTGAAGGTCCACGGCAGCAGCGTACCGAAACGCGATAGATCGCGACTAGGGGTGTGGATGACTCGACTGAGCCTTACCTCACAAGCCGGGCGCCGACGGCAGGTTCTACGCTGGACGGGCCCGCCAGCGTCGGCGGGCGCCGTCCGTCAGAGTGAGGAATGGGCTGAGATGCCGCGTAGTTCCCAACCGCCCCGCCCAGCGTTCGCATACACCGATCTGCTCCCCCAAGGAGAGGACACCACCCCTTACCGGCTGGTCACGTCCGAGGGCGTGTCCACCGTCGAGGGCCCGGACGGACGGACGTTCCTCAAGGTGGAGCCCGAGGCACTGCGGGCGCTGGCCGCGGAGGCCATCCACGACATCCAGCACTACCTGCGCCCGGCCCACCTCGCCCAGCTGCGCCGCATCATCGACGACCCCGAGGCGTCCGCGAACGACAAGTTCGTCGCCCTGGACCTGCTGAAGAACGCGAACATCGCGGCGGCGGGCGTGCTGCCGATGTGCCAGGACACCGGCACCGCGATCGTCATGGGCAAGCGCGGCCAGAACGTCCTCACCGAGGGCACGGACGAGAAGCACCTCTCGCACGGCATCTACGACGCCTACACCCAGCTGAACCTGCGCTACTCGCAGATGGCTCCGCTCACCATGTGGGAGGAGAAGAACACCGGCTCCAACCTGCCCGCGCAGATCGAGCTGTACGCGACGGACGGCGGCGCCTACAAGTTCCTGTTCATGGCGAAGGGCGGCGGCTCGGCCAACAAGTCCTTCCTGTACCAGGAGACCAAGGCCGTCCTGAACGAAGCCTCCATGATGAAGTTCCTGGAGGAGAAGATCCGTTCGCTCGGTACGGCCGCGTGCCCGCCGTACCACCTGGCGATCGTCGTCGGCGGCACCAGCGCGGAGTACGCGCTCAAGACCGCGAAGTACGCCTCCGCGCACTACCTGGACAACGCGCCCGCCGAGGGTTCGCCGCTCGGCCACGGCTTCCGGGACAAGGAGCTGGAGGAGAAGGTCTTCGAGCTGACCCAGAAGATCGGCATCGGCGCGCAGTTCGGCGGCAAGTACTTCTGCCACGACGTCCGCGTGGTCCGCCTGCCCCGGCACGGCGCGTCCTGCCCGGTCGCCATCGCCGTGTCCTGCTCGGCCGACCGCCAGGCCGTCGCGAAGATCACCGCCGAGGGCGTCTTCCTGGAGCAGCTGGAGCGGGACCCGGCCCGGTTCCTGCCGGAGACGACGGACGAGCACCTGGAGACCGAGGGCGACGTCGTCGAGATCGACCTCAACCAGCCGATGGACGCGATCCTCGCCGAGCTGACCAAGTACCCGGTCAAGACCCGGCTGTCGCTGACCGGTCCGCTGGTCGTGGCCCGCGACATCGCGCACGCCAAGATCAAGGAGCGCCTGGACGCCGGCGAGGAGATGCCGCAGTACCTGAAGGACCACCCGGTGTACTACGCCGGTCCGGCCAAGACGCCCGAGGGCTACGCGTCCGGCTCCTTCGGTCCGACCACGGCCGGCCGGATGGACTCCTACGTGGCGCAGTTCCAGGCGGCCGGCGGCTCCAAGGTGATGCTGGCCAAGGGCAACCGCAGCAAGCAGGTCACCGACGCGTGCGACGAGCACGGCGGCTTCTACCTCGGCTCCATCGGCGGCCCCGCGGCCCGTCTCGCCCAGGACTGCATCAAGAAGGTCGAGGTCCTGGAGTACGAGGAGCTCGGCATGGAGGCCGTCTGGAAGATCGAGGTCGAGGACTTCCCGGCGTTCATCGTCGTCGACGACAAGGGCAACGACTTCTTCCAGAACCCGGCCCCCGCCCCCACGTTCACGTCGATCCCGGTGCGGGGCCCCGGCCTGGCGTAGCGCTCCCGGTGCGGCGGGGACGGCTCCCGCCCCGCCGCACCACCCGCCCCTCCCCCGCGGCCTCGCCTGACCCGTACGGGGGCCGGGCCGCGGCCGATGGCCCAACCCCCGGAACAACACGGGCCCCTCGACCGCTGTACCCGGTATGAGCGAATACCGCATCGAGCACGACTCCATGGGCGAGGTCCGGGTACCGGCGGACGCCAAGTGGCGGGCGCAGACGCAGCGGGCCGTGGAGAACTTCCCCGTGTCCGGGCAGCGGATCGAGCGGGCGCACATCGAGGCGCTCGCCCGGATCAAGGCGGCCGCGGCGAAGGTGAACGCCGAACTCGGGGTGCTGGACAAGGACGTCGCGGGGGCGATCCAGGAGGCGGCCGGGGAGGTCGCCCGGGGCGACTGGGACGAGCACTTCCCGGTCGACGTCTTCCAGACCGGTTCGGGCACCTCGTCCAACATGAACACCAACGAGGTCCTCGCGACCCTGGCGAGCGAGCGGCTCGGGCGCCCGGTGCATCCCAACGACCACGTCAACGCCTCGCAGTCGTCCAACGACGTCTTCCCCTCCTCGATCCACATCGCCGCCACCGCCGCCGTCACCCATGACCTGATCCCGGCCCTCGGCCACCTCGCCGCCGCGCTGGAGCGCAAGAGCGCCGAGTTCGCCGACGTGGTGAAGTCGGGCCGTACGCACCTGATGGACGCGACGCCGGTGACGCTGGGCCAGGAGTTCGGCGGCTACGCGGCGCAGGTCCGGTACGGCGTCGAGCGGCTGCGCGCCTCGCTGCCCCGGCTGGCCGAGCTGCCGCTGGGCGGCACCGCGGTGGGCACCGGCATCAACACTCCGCCCGGGTTCTCCGCCGCCGTCATCGAGGAGGTCGCCCGCACCACCGGCCTGCCGCTGACCGAGGCCCGCGACCACTTCGAGGCGCAGGGCGCCCGGGACGGCATCGTGGAGACCAGCGGGCAGCTGCGGACCATCGCGGTCGGCCTGACGAAGATCGCCAACGATCTGCGCTGGATGGCTTCGGGCCCGCGCACCGGGCTCGCCGAGATCCGGCTGCCCGACCTCCAGCCGGGCTCCTCGATCATGCCGGGCAAGGTCAACCCGGTGGTGCCGGAGGCCGTGCTGATGGTCGCCGCCCAGGTCGTCGGCAACGACGCGACGATCGCCACCGCGGGCGCCGCCGGCAACTTCGAGCTGAACGTGATGCTCCCGGTCATCGCCAAGAACGTCCTGGAATCGATCCGGCTGCTGGCCAACGTGACCCGGCTGCTGGCGGACCGCACCGTCGACGGCATCACCGCCGACCGCGAACGCGCCCGCGAGTACGCCGAGTCCTCGCCGTCCGTCGTCACCCCGCTGAACAAGTACATCGGCTACGAGGAGGCCGCGAAGGTCGCCAAGAAGGCGCTCGCCGAACGCAGGACGATCCGTCAGGTGGTCCTGGAGGGCGGGTACGTGGAGCGCGGCGAGCTGACCGCGGAGCAGCTCGACGAGGCGCTGGACGTGCTGCGGATGACCCGTCCGTAACCCCTGAGCGAACCTTTTCGGCCACCGCGCACGCGCACGGGGGAACCGTGACCCGCGCCGCAGCGCCCGTCCCGCCCGGCACCTAATATCTGCCCATGACGGACGACGGAACGATGCGGCAAGCGGCGGCGGGACCTGCGGCGTACTGGGCGCCGGGGACCCAGATCCTGTGGCGTTACCGGGAGAACGGCGGCGCGAAGTTCCACATCGTGCGGCCCGTCACCGTCGTACGCGACGACGCCGAGCTGCTCGCCGTCTGGCTGGCCCCCGGCACGGAGTGCGTGAAGCCGGCCCTGGCCGACGGCACCCCGGTGCACCGCGAGCCGCTGGAGTCCCGCTACACCAAGCCGCGCACGGTGCGGCGGGACCGCTGGCTCGGCACCGGCGTGCTGAAGCTCGCCCAGCCCGGCGTGCCCTGGTCGGTGTGGCTGTTCTGGGAACCGGGCTGGCGGTTCAAGAACTGGTACGTCAACCTGGAGGAACCGCTGGTCCGCTGGGCGGGCGGGGTGGATTCGGAGGACCACTTCCTGGACATCGACGTACGCCCGGACCGCAGCTGGCACTGGCGCGACGAGGACGAGTTCGCACAGGCCCAGCGGGACGGCCTGATGCCCGCCGGGACCGCCGAGCGGGTCCGCGCGGCCGGGCGGGCGGCCCTGGAGGCGATCGCGGCCTGGGGGCCGCCGTTCTCGGAAGGCTGGCCGGGATGGCGCCCGGACGAGTCCTGGGCGGTACCGTCACTCCCCGAGGACTGGGACCGTACGCCCGCGCACGTGTCCTCATGAGACTCTTGATGCGCCCCCGGGCAGGAAACGTAGGATCGTCCTCCGCAAGGGCGCTTCGGAGCGACAACTTCCGCGGCTTGCGCCGGGCTTGACCGATCGTCACCGAGGGGCGGCAAGGACGTGAACGAGGGGTATCAGGGGAGCACCGCCGGGCGCGCAGGCCACGCCGGTGGCACGGGAACTTCCCTCGGGTACACGGAAAATCCGTTCCCGGGGCACGTATTGCGGGTATCGGGACTTCTGCGGGACCGACTGCGCGCCCGGCGCGCAGCCCCGGACGGATGGATGCGACACGCGTGACGGAGCAGCCCACCTCCTTCGAGCGCCCCGAGGCGGGCGCCGACCCCGCGGACGGCCGCGGGGCCCTGACGCATGCCCCGGAACCGGTCGGCACCCCCGTCTTACCCGTGCAGGCACGGGCGGACGGGACGCCGTCGGGGTCCGGGGCGGCCACCTCGTGTGGCCAGCCCATGGACGGCAAGGGGAAGGAGCCCCCAGTCAACGGCCCGGAGCACTCCCAGCCCGCCACCGCGGACGCCGGCGCGGCCCATCGCCCGCGTCCCGCGGAGGCCATTCCGCCGCAGCCGGGCGCCGACCAGGAGCGGTCTCCGGGCGGTCCGGAGCGCCGTACCGGCCGGGGTCTGCCGCCGGGGCGGCCGATGCCGATGCGGCGTGACGGCGACCGGCTCAGGTTCGTCGGCGCGGCCACCCGCCGGATCGCCCGCGGCCTCGACCTGGACGAGATCGTGATGGGTCTGTGCCGGGCCACGGTGCCGACGTTCTCGGACGCGATCCTCGTCTATCTGCGCGACCCGCTGCCGGTCGGCGACGAACGGCCCACCGGCCCGGTCGTCCTGCGGCTGCGCCGTACCGACCGCATACCGGAGGAGCGGGACACCGACGGCGTCCTGCTGCCCGGCGCGTTCGAGCCGGAGCCCGAGCCGGTCGCGCTCGCCGAACTGTCCTCGCTGACCACCGAACTGTGCGAGGTGCGCCCCGGCGGCGCGCTGAACGAGGTGCTGCGCGGGGTGCGCCCGGTGTTCGCGGACGCGCCCGCCGCCCGTGCCGCCCTGCCCGAACTGCTCGGCGACGGCGCGGAGGCGCTCGTCCCGTCCGGGCAGCACGCGATCCTCGCGCCGCTGCGCGGCCGGCGCCGGGTGATCGGTGCCGCCCTGTTCCTGCGCCGCCCCGAGCGCCTCGCGTTCGAGACGGACGATCTGCTGGTGGCCGCCCAACTGGCCACGCACAGCGCGCTCGGCATCGACAAGGCGGTCCTCTACGGCCGCGAGGCGTACATCGCCGACGAGTTGCAGCGCACCATGCTGCCCGAGACCCTGCCCCGCCCGACCGGGGTGCGGCTCGCCTCCCGGTATCTGCCGGCCGCGGAGACCGCGCGGGTGGGCGGCGACTGGTACGACGCGATCCCGCTGCCCGGCAGCCGGGTGGCGCTGGTGGTCGGCGACGTCATGGGCCACTCCATGACCTCGGCGGCGATCATGGGCCAGCTGCGCACCACCGCGCAGACGCTGGCCGGGCTCGATCTGCCGCCGCAGGAGGTGCTGCACCACCTGGACGAGCAGGCGCAGCGGCTCGGCACCGACCGCATGGCGACCTGTCTGTACGCCGTCTACGACCCGGTCACGCATCGCATCACCATCGCCAACGCCGGTCATCCGCCGCCCGTGCTGCTGCACCTGGGCGGGCGGGCCGAGGTGCTGCGGGTGCCGCCGGGCGCGCCGATCGGCGTCGGCGGGGTGGACTTCGAGGCGGTCGAGCTGGACGCGCCGGCCGGGGCCACGCTGCTGCTGTACACCGACGGCCTGGTGGAGTCCCGGCTGCGGGACGTGTGGACGGGCATAGAGCAGCTGCGCGAGCGGCTCGCCGCCACCGCGCAGCTGACGGGTCCGGACCATCCGCCGCCGCTGGAGGCCCTGTGCGACGAGGTCCTCGACATGCTCGGGCCCGGCGACCGGGACGACGACATCGCGCTGCTCGCGGCCCGCTTCGACGGGATCGCGCCGAGCGATGTGGCGTACTGGACGCTGGAGCCGGAGGACTCGGCCCCGGGGCAGGCCCGCCGGCTGGCCCGGCGCGCGCTCGCCCGCTGGGACATGGAGGACCTCACCGACTCGGTGGAGCTGCTGGTCAGCGAGGTCGTGACGAACGCCGTACGGTACGCGTCGCGGCCGGTGACGCTGCGGCTGCTGCGCACCCATGTGCTGCGCTGCGAGGTCGGCGACGACGTGCCGCAGCTGCCGCGGCTGCGGCAGGCGCGGGCCACCGACGAGGGCGGCCGGGGCCTGTACCTGGTCAACAAGCTGGCCCGGCGGTGGGGCGCGACGCGGCTGAGCACCGGCAAGGTGGTGTGGTTCGAGCTGCACCGCGGCTGACGCGGCACGCATGAGGGAGGGCGCCCGGTGAAGTACCGGGCGCCCTCCCTCAGGTCCGTCTACGGCTGTTGCTGGCGCTGCTGGTGTCCCAGCTGCTCCCGCTCTCCCCCGAGCTGGTCGAGCGGGTCGTCCGGGGAGGGGTCGCCGGTCGGCGCCCCGGTGGTCGGCGGCCCGGTCGGGGACTGCGTCGGCGACTTGGTCGGGGTCTGCGTCGGCGACTGGGTGGGCGACTGGGTCGGGGTGTGGGACGAGGACGGCGTACCCGACGGCGACTGCGAGGGCGACTGCGTCGGGGTGTGGCTGGTGCTGAGCGTCGGCGTCGGGGTCTCGACGGCGGCGCCCTGGGAGGTGTCCAGGTCGAACTTGCCGACGCTGTCCATCGCGTTGAAGGTGTAGGCGGCCCAGATCTGTGCGGGGTAGGTGCCGCCGTTGACCCGGCCGGTGCCCGGGAGCAGGCCGGTGGCGCCCGTCAGGGGAACCTGCGCGTGGGTCTTGGCGCTCTCGCCGAACAGGCCGACCGAGGTGACCAGGCCGGGCGTGTAGCCGGTGAACCAGGCCGACTTGTTGTTGTCGGACGTGCCCGTCTTGCCGGCCACCTGCTGCCCGTCCCGCGCGGGATTGGCCGCCACCGACACCCTGGCCGTACCGTCGTCGACCACGCCGGTGAGCACGGAGGTGACCGTGTCGGCCGCCGTCCTGCTGATCACCTGGTCGCCGACCGGGTTCGGGAGCGTGACGTCGCGGTCCTTGTGCTCGACCGACTTGATGATCGCCGGGGTGACCTTCTTGCCGTGGTTGTCGAGGGTCGCGTAGATGCCGGCCATCTCCAGCGGGCTCGCGCCCATGGAGCCCAGCGTCTGGGCGGGCACCGCCTGCATGCCGGTGGTGTCCATGCCGAGCTGCTTGGCGGTGCTCATCACCTTGTCCATGCCCACGTCGACGCCCATCTGCGCGAAGACGGAGTTGACGGAGTCGTCCATGGCCTTCTGGACGGTGATGTTCCCGTAGTCGGCGTGGTCCTCGTTGGGCGGGTCGAAGCCGACCTTGGCGCCGTGGTCGACCACCTGGCGGCCGCTGGTGCCGTCGTACACCGTGTCGGCGTTGATCGGCTTGCCGTCCTGGGTGACGGAGCCCTGCTGGAGCGCCGCGGCGAGGATCACCGGCTTGAAGGTGGAGGCGGGCTGGTAGTCGGTGCGGGTGGCGTTGTTGCGGAAGTGCTTGAAGTAGTCCGCGCCGCCGTACATCGCGAGGACCTTGCCGGTCTTCGGGTCCACGGACACGGCACCGGGCTGGACGTCGCCGTCGACGGAGCGCCTCTTCGCGTCCAGCTTGCTGGTCAGCTGCTCCTTGACGGCCTGTTCCAGCTGGTGCTGCTTGCCCTTGTCGATGTTGAGGGTGATGGTCCAGCCGCCCTTTTTCACCAGCGCCTCGGCGTCGCCGATCGTGGCGGCGCTGCCCTGGGCGACCAGCTGCCGCTCCAGGGAGGCGTTGGCCGCGTCCACCAGGTAGCCGGTCTGGCCCTTCATGCCGGGCGCCGCCTTGGGCGCCTTCGGCTTCTCGAACTTCATGGCCTGGCGCTTGCCGGCGTCCAGCCAGTGCTGCTTGACCATGTTGTCCAGGACGTAGTTCCAGCGCGCCTGGGCCAGCCGCTTGCCGGTGGGAGACGCCAGCGCCCAGTCGTACTCGTTGGGCGCCTGGAGCAGGGCCGCGAGGTAGGCGCCCTCCTCGACCGTGAGGTTCTTGGCGTCCTTGTGGTAGTACGCCTGCGACGCGGCCTGGATGCCGTAGGCGCCGCGGCCGTAGTAGCTGGTGTTGATGTAGCCCGCGAGGATGTAGTCCTTGGACTTCTGCCGGTCCAGCTTCAGCGAGATGACCAGTTCCTTCAGCTTGCGCGAGACGGTCTGGTTCTGGTCGAGGTAGTAGTTCTTGACGTACTGCTGGGTGATCGTCGAACCGCCCTGCGTACCGCGCCCCATGACGGTGTTGAGCACACCGCGGGCGGTACCCCGCAGGTCGACGCCGGAGTCGTGGTAGAAGCTCTTGTTCTCGGCGGCGACAAAGGTGAGCTGGACGTTCTTGGGGACCTGGTCGAGGTCGACGCTCTCCCGGTTGAGCTGCCCGGTGCGGGCGAGCATCGTGCCGTCGCCGTACTTGTAGATGTTGCTCTGGAGCTGGGCGTCGGCGTTGCCCGCCGGTATGTCCACCAGCATGTACGCGGCCGCGAAGCCGCCTATGCACAGCAGGCACAGTCCGAAGATCGTGCCGAGGATCTTCTTCCAGGTGAACAGCCGGCGCAGAAAGCTCTTGCGGGGTTTGCCCCCGGGCGCGCGACCCACCGATCCGTTTCCGGACTCGGGTGTCGAGCGGCGGCTCGGGGGCGCCGCGCGGTGTCCGCCGCGCTGTCGCGCTCGTCTCTCTTCCGCTCGTCCCATGGGTCCTTCGCTCCGCTTCCGTCTTCGGTGGTCAGCTCCGAAAGCTAACACTCGCCTCTATGACAAAGGGCAACCGATCCGCTCTTTTGCGGACGTGAGAATCAGCACCCCGCCCCAAAGGAACCGACGGTTACCAGGGGTTTGAGGTTGCTCCGCGTCCCGAAGTCGCCGACCTGCTCCCCGTGCGTATACACATTGCGTATACACGGTGTGTAGAGTGCAGGGCATGTCCATCGGTCACACCCTCCTAGGACTCCTGGAGTCCGGCCCGCGCCACGGCTACGACCTCAAGCGGGCCTTCGACGAGAAGTTCGGTCAGGACCGGCCCCTGCACTACGGCCAGGTCTACTCGACGATGTCCCGGCTGCTGAAGCACGGCCTCGTGGAGGTCGACGGCGTCGAGTCCGGCGGCGGCCCCGAGCGCAAGCGGTACGCCATCACCGAGGCCGGCGTCACCGACGTGCAGCGCTGGCTCGCCACCCCGGAGAAGCCGGAGGAGTACCTCCAGTCGACCCTGTACACCAAGGTCGTCCTCGCGCTCCTCACCCACCGCGACGCCGTCGGCATCCTCGACATCCAGCGCTCCGAGCACCTGCGCAGCATGCGCATCCTGACCGACCGCAAGCGCAAGGGCGACCTCGCCGACCAGCTGATCTGCGACCACGCCCTGTTCCATCTGGAAGCCGATCTGCGCTGGCTGGAACTGACCACCGCCCGTCTGGACAAGCTGCGCGCGGAGGTCGCCGCATGACTCCTCCCCCCGGTTCCCTGCTCACCGCCCGGGACCTGCGCAAGGCGTACGGCCCGACGCTGGCGCTGGACGGCGCCGAGTTCTCCATCCACCCCGGCGAGGTCGTCGCGATCATGGGCCCCTCGGGCTCCGGCAAGTCGACACTGCTGCACTGCCTGGCCGGCATCGTGCCGCCCGACTCCGGGTCGATCATGTACGACGGCCGGGAGCTGTCCGGCATGAGCGACGCTGAGCGCAGCGCGCTGCGGCGCAGCGAGTTCGGCTTCGTCTTCCAGTTCGGCCAGCTGGTCCCCGAGCTGACCTGTACGGAGAACGTGGCCCTGCCCCTGCGGCTCAACGGCACCCCCCGCAAGAAGGCCGAGCGCGCCGCGCTGACCTGGCTGGAGCGGCTGGAGGTGGACGACCTGGGCGGCAAGCGGCCCAGCGAGGTCTCCGGCGGCCAGGGCCAGCGGGTCGCGGTGGCGCGGGCGCTGGTCACCGCGCCCCGGATGGTGTTCGCGGACGAGCCGACCGGCGCGCTCGACTCCCTCAACGGCGAACGCGTGATGGAGCTGCTCACCGACGCGGCCCGCTCCACCAACGCGGCCGTCGTGCTGGTCACGCACGAGGCCCGGGTCGCCGCCTACTCCGACCGGGAGATCGTCGTACGCGACGGCAAGTCCCGGGACATGGAGCGCGCCGTATGAGCACCCGCCAGTGGGGCAGAGACCTCGGCCTGGGCTTCCGGTTCGCCTTCACCGGGGGGCGCGAGGGCTGGATCCGGGTGCTGCTGACGGCGGTCGGGGTCGGCCTCGGCGTGGCGCTGCTGCTGCTCACCACCGCGATGCCGAACGCGCTCTCGGTCCGGCACGACCGGGACAACGCCCGCGCGGACCACACCTACGGGCCGGTACGGCCGAAGGCCGCGAACACTTTGGTGATCTCGGACACCGACACCGAGTTCCACGGCCACGACGTGCGCGGCCGGCTGGTGGAGCCGGAGGGCCCCAAGGCGCCCGTCCCGCCGGGCCTGACCGCGTACCCGGCGCCCGGCGACATGGTCGTCTCGCCCGCCCTGAAGGAGCTGCTCGGCTCCCCCGGGGGCCGGTTGCTGCGGGCGCGGCTGCCGTACCGGATCACCGGCACGATCACCGAGGACGGGCTGGTGGGCTCGCGGGAACTCGCCTACTACGCCGGGGCGAAGAACCTGGCCCCGAAGATGGACGGCTCCCGGACCGCCCGGATCAACATGTACGGGGCGACGGAGGCGACCCCGCCGTCCCACATGGACCCGATCCTGATCCTGCTGGTGCTCGTGGTCTTCGTGGTGCTGCTGATGCCGGTGGCGGTGTTCATCGCCACCGCCGTGCGGTTCGGCGGCGAACGGCGCGACCGCCGACTGGCCGCACTGCGCCTGGTGGGCTCCGACAGCCGGATGACCCGCCGGATCGCGGCCGGTGAGGCGCTGGCCGGATCGCTGGTCGGACTGGTCCTCGGCACCGTTTTCTTCCTGCTGGGCCGGCAGTTCGCGGGCTCGGTGGAGGTCTTGGGCGTCAGCGCCTTCCCCGACTACCTCGATCCCTCGCCCGCGCTGGCCGCGCTGGTCGCCCTCGCCGTGCCCGCGGCGGCGGTGCTGGTCACGCTGCTGGCGCTGCGCGGGGTGGTCATCGAGCCGCTGGGCGTGGTGCGTACGGCCAGGCCGCCGCGCCGCCGGCTGTGGTGGCGGCTGCTGCTGCCGCTGGGCGGCGTCGCGATGCTCGCCCCGATGATCGGCCAGGGCGGTTCGAACGGCCAGTTCAACCAGTACCTGGTGACCTGCGGCGTGCTGCTGCTGCTGGTCGGCGTCACCGCGCTGCTGCCCTGGGTCGTGGAGGCGATGGTGGCCCGGCTGCACCACGGCCCGGTGGCCTGGCAACTCGCGGTACGAAGGCTCCAGTTGAGCAGCGGTTCGGCGGCCCGCATGGTGAACGGCATCGCCGTCGCGGTGGCCGGCGCGGTCGCGCTCCAGATGCTGTTCGCGGGGGTCCAGGGCGACTACACCAAGGCGACCGGCCAGGACGTGACCCGGGCGCAGATGCAGATCAACCTGTCGGACGGCACCCCGTTCCGTACGGCCGCGGACCGGTTCAACACGACCAAGGGGGTGCGCAAGGCGGTCTCGCTCGGCAGCACCAGCCTGGGCGAGAAGGACTGGAAGAGCGGGCCCGGGGACACGACCACGCTGATCTCCGGCACCTGTGCCTCGCTGCGGGAGACGGCCCAGCTGCCGTCCTGCCACGACGGGGACGCCTTCCTGGCGACCGGCGGGGACGACGACACCGCGGTCGAGAAGCTCGCGCGGCCGGGCCGGGTGCTCCATCTCGACGCGGACCACGGCGCGGGCCAGGGCCGGGACGTGCGCTGGACCGTGCCGGCGGGCCTGAAGCCGGCTCGCGCGATCACCAGCCCCAACGGCACCAAGAACAGCGCCATCCTGCTGACCCCGGCGGCGGTGCCCGGCCAGGTGGGCCGGCTGCTGGACGGCGCGGTGTACGTCATGCTCGACAAGAACGTGCCGGACGTGTCCGAGTACATCCGCAACACGGCGGCCAAGGTCGATCCGTTCGCCGATGTCATGGTGTGGTCGTCCACCGAGCAGTCCAGGAACTTCACCTCCATCCGCACCGGTCTGTACGTCGGAGCCCTGTGCGTGCTGGCGCTGATCGGCGCGAGCCTGCTGGTGACCCAGCTGGAGCAGCTGCGCGAGCGGCGCAAGCTGCTGTCCTCGCTGATGGCCTTCGGCACCCGGCGGCGCACCCTGAGCCTGTCGGTGTTCTGGCAGACCGCGATCCCGGTCGCGCTCGGCCTGCTGCTGGCCACGGCCGTCGGGCTGACGCTGGGCTCGGTGCTGCTGAAGATGGTGGGCTCGCCGCTGCGCGTGGACTGGCGGAGCGTGCTGTCGATGACCGGCGCCGGCGCGGCGGTGGTCCTCGTGGTCACCACGCTGAGCCTGCCGCCGCTGCTGCGGCTGATGCGCCCGGAGGGGCTGCGGACCGAGTAGGTCCCCGAGTCCCTTACGGCGAAGGGCCCCTCCCGGATGCGGGAGGGGCCCTTCGCGTACGGCGTCAACCGCCGTCGAACATGCGTACCGGCAGCATCCGCATCGCCTCCCGCAGCGCCCCCGCCAGTTCCTCGTACTCGGCACCGCGTGCCGCGCCCGCGCGCATCGCGAGGGCGACCCGGCGGCTCGGGGCCGGGTCGGCGAAGTAGCCGGTGAGCAACTGGCTGCTGCGGGTGGTCTCCAGCTTGAGCGCGGTGCGCGGCAGCAGGGTGCAGCCGAGGCCGCCCGCGACCAGCTGGACCAGCGTGGACAGCCCGGCGGCCGTCGTCGTCACCGGGGCGTCCGCGCGGCCCGCCTCCCGGCAGATGTCGAGGGCCTGGTCGCGCAGGCAGTGACCCTCGTCCAGCAGCAGCAGGTTCAGCTCCTTCAGCGCCTCGCGCGGGATGCCCTCGCGGCCGCCGAGCCAGTGGTCGAGCGGGGTGACCAGCACGAAGTCCTCGTCGAACAGCGGGAGTTCGGCGATGCCGGGGACGCCCAGCGGGACGGCGAGCAGCAGCAGGTCGAGGCGCCCGGTGGCCAGGCCGTCGATCAGGCTGGAGGTCTGCTCCTCGTGCACCTGGAGGTCGAGGTCCGGGTAGCGCTCATGGACGAGCCGCAGCACGGTCGGCAGAAGATATGGCGCCACGGTGGGGATCACCCCGAGGCGCAGCGCCCCGGTGAAGGGGGCGCGGACCGCCTCCGCCTCCTCCAGCAGCGCGCCGACCGCCTCCAGCACCGCCTTCGCCCGCACCGCCAGCCGCTCCCCCGCGGGCGAGAGCAGTACCTTGCGCGTCGTACGCTCGAGGAGGGTCACTCCGAGTGTCTCCTCCAGCGCCGAGACCGCGCCGGACAGCGCGGGCTGGCTCATGCCGATGGCCGCCGCCGCGTCCCTAAAGTGCAGATGCTCGGCCACGGCGGCGAAGGCGCGCAGCTGCGCGAGGCTCGGCTGCCTCCGCTTGCCGTTACTGATGGTCACTGATAGATACCTCCGATCAACACGACCGAGTGTAGCTATTTCCCTAATCAATGCACCCTGTGCCAACATCGTCAGAGTCCAACCCATGGGAATCATCCTCAAAAGGGGTGATTCTTCGCTGCTAGGAGAGTTTGTGCTCACTGTCGGTGACAAGTTCCCCGAGTTCGACCTGACCGCTTGCGTCTCGCTGGAGAAGGGCAAGGAGTTCGACCAGCTCAACCACAAGTCCTACGAGGGCAAGTGGCTGGTCGTCTTCGCCTGGCCGAAGGACTTCACCTTCGTCTGCCCGACCGAGATCGCCGCGTTCGGCAAGCTGAACGACGAGTTCGCCGACCGCGACGCCCAGATCCTCGGCTTCTCCGGTGACTCCGAGTTCGTGCACCACGCCTGGCGCAAGGACCACCCGGACCTGACCGACCTGCCTTTCCCGATGCTGGCCGACTCCAAGCACGAGCTCATGCGTGACCTGGGCATCGAGGGCGAGGACGGCTTCGCGCAGCGCGCCGTGTTCATCGTGGACCCGAACCACGAGATCCAGTTCACGATGGTGACCGCCGGTTCCGTGGGCCGTAACCCCAAGGAGGTCCTGCGGGTCCTCGACGCCCTGCAGACCGACGAGCTGTGCCCGTGCAACTGGAGCAAGGGCGACGAGACCCTGGACCCGGTCGCGCTGCTGGCTGGTGAGTGACCCATGTCGCTCGACTCGCTGAAGTCCCGGGTCCCGGACTACGCCAAGGACCTCAAGCTCAACCTGGGCTCGGTCATCGGCAACTCCGACCTTCCGGCCCAGCAGCTGTGGGGCACGGTGCTCGCGACCGCGATCGCCTCCCGCTCCCCGATCGTGCTGCGTGAGCTGGAGCCGGAGGCGAAGGCGAACCTCTCGCCGGAGGCGTACACCGCGGCCAAGTCCGCGGCCGCCATCATGGCGATGAACAACGTCTTCTACCGCACCCGGCACCTGCTGTCCGACCACGAGTACGGCACCCTGCGCGCCGGTCTGCGGATGAACGTCATCGGCAACCCGGGCGTGGACAAGGTCGACTTCGAGCTGTGGTCGTTCGCGGTCTCCGCGATCAACGGCTGCGGTCTGTGCCTGGACTCGCACGAGCAGGTGCTGCGCAAGGCCGGCCTGGAGCGCGACACCATCCAGGAAGCCTTCAAGATCGCTGCCGTCGTGCAGGCGGTCGGCGCCACCCTGGAGGCCGAGGCCGTGCTGGCCGAGTAAGGCCGGCGCCGCGTCCGCGGAAGACCCCGCTCACCCCTGGTGGGCGGGGTCTTCCGCGTTCACCGGCGCGGTCTCCTCCAGCGCCGGGGCAGCCGTCTCCTCCAGGGCCGCGGCGGCGGCCGGCTGGTGCAACTCCGCGGAGTACTGCCGCAGATAGCCCACCACCGTGTTCGTCACCGCCACCAGCGGTACGGCGACCACCGCGCCGCCGATGCCGGCCACCATGCCGCCGGCCGCCACGGTCAGCACCACCGCGAGGGGATGCACCCGCACCGCCCGGCCCAGGATGAAGGGCTGGAGCACATGCCCTTCGATCTGCTGCACGGCGAGCACCACGACCAGGGTCATCACCGCGGTGAAGACGCCCTGGGTCACCAGGGCCACGATCACCGCGAGCGCGCCGGAGGCCACCGCGCCGACCAGCGGGATGAAGGAGAACAGGAAGATGAAGACGGCCAGCGGGACCGCCATCGGCACATCGAGGAAGTAGATGCCGATGCCGATGAAGGTGGCGTCGATCAGGGCGACGAGCACGGTGCCGCGGACGTACGCGGTCAGGGTGCGCCAGGCGCGCGGACCGGCGCCGGCCACGCCCTCCCGGGCGGCGGACGGCACCAGCTTCAGGAACCAGTTCCAGATGCGCCTGCCGTCGTAGAGCAGGAAGAGCGTGGAGAAGAACACCAGCAGGATGCTGGTCAGCGCCTCCACGATGACCTGGACACCCTCCAGGCCCGCCGACGTGATCTGGTCGGCGTTGGCGCCGATGGCCTCGCGCAGGTTCTTGGCGATCTGGTTGATCTGCTTGTCGGTGACGTGGAAGGGGCTCCTCAGGAGCCAGTTGCGCAGATCATCGATGCCGGACTGTATCTGGTTGGAGAGCGTGTCGATGTTCTCCATGACCTGCCAGGTCACGAACCAGCCCATCAGGCCGATCACCACGAAGCCGCTGATCGCGGTGAGCGCCGTGGCCAGGCCGCGCGGCACGCCGCGGCGGGTGAGCCGGGCGACCGTCGGCTGGAGCAGCGCGGTGATCAGCAGGGCGATGACGAAGGCGAACACCACCAGCTGGATGGCGCTGATGACCCGCATCAGCACCCAGACGGTGCCCGCGAGGACGAGCAGCCGCCAGCCGGCCTCGGCGGCGACCCGCACCCCCCAGGGCACGGCCTGGGCGGGGTCGGGGCGCGGGACGGGCGGGGCGCCGGGGGCACGGCGGGCGTGCGGCACCGCGTCGGCGACGGCCTCGGGCGCGGCATCGGCCCTGGCCGCCTCCGAGCGCGCCGTCTCGGACGCGGGCGCGGTGTCCTCGTCGGCCACCTCGGCCTGGCGGGCGTCCAGGCGCCTGCTCATCTCGGTGAGACTCGCACCCATCTTGCCGAGCCACCCTGGCACTCGCGACATGTTCCGTCCTCTTCCCCCGCGTGGAGTCGTGCGGTTACGACCGTACCGTGCGAAAGCCCCTTCCCCGAGAACGGGAAGGGGCTGCGCGGGGTTGAGCGTGGCGTGGCCGGGAACTCAGTAGTTACCGTTGGCCTGCCAGTAGGTCCAGGCGTCACAGGGGCTGCCGTAACGCTGGTTCATGTAGTTGAGGCCCCACTTGATCTGCGTGGCCGGATTGGTCTGCCAGTCGGCACCCGCGGAGGCCATCTTGCCGCCGGGCAGGGCCTGGACGAGGCCGTAGGCGCCCGAGGAGGCGTTGACCGCGCGGTAGTTCCAGGTGGACTCGTGGTCCACGATGTTGCTGAAGCACTGGTACTGGCCGGACGGCACGATCTGGCGCGCCATCGCCTGGATCTGGGCGACCGAGTACGAGGTCTGCACGGGGAAGCTGGCATTGGCGTCGCCACGGCTGGCGGCGGCCTTGGTCTCCGCGCGCTGCTTGGCGTCCTTGGCCGCCTTCTCGGCGGCCGCCTTCTTCGCGATCGCGGTCTCGGCGGCGGCCTTGCGGGCTGCTGCCTCGGCGTCCTTCTTGGCGCTCGCGTCCGCGGCGATGGCCTGGGAATCGGCCTGCTGCGTCAGGGTCGCGGACTGGACCTGGGCCTGCTGACCCGTCGGTATGTCCGCGAGGAGCGTGGTGTCGGCTGCTGCCGTAGGCTCGGCGTCGTTGTTCTGCGCGACGCTGCCCGAGGCAACTCCGACGACGCTTCCGACGGCGGTGACCGCGGTGGCCGAGGCCACTGCGAATCCCCGGACCGAAATCCGGCTCACTCGGTTTCCTTCCAGCATCGCCCGCTTCGGTGACCCTGGCGGACGCAATCGTGCCCCTGGCACTGGCCTCCGAACTGCGGGGTCACGGGAGGCGCGGGCCCGGTGGGCAACTCCCCTGCGGGAAGCGCCGCGTGGTGCGCGGGCGGCATACGACGAACGCTATGGAGTTGGTGCTTTTCCTGATGTTCCACACCGCTGGGGGTGCAGCTGTGTCGTATGCGGGGCCTGACAGGACTGAGACTCTGCCGTAACCGGACGCCGGGAGGCAATTCCGAGTTGAGTGTGAAAGCTCACATCCCGTTTGGCCCAAGGGATTTCCGGAATCACCCACACATGAAGGCGCCGCCCGGCTAGGCTCTGATGCCTTTTGCCGGACGGCGCCAACTGGGCTGGATCGGCTCAGATATGGCCGTCTTCGAGCATTTCGGTCACAAGGGCGGCGATCTGGGACCTCTCGGACCGGGTCAGGGTGACATGCGCGAACAGCGGATGCCCCTTCAGCTTCTCCACCACGGCGACCACGCCGTCGTACCGCCCGACCCGCAGATTGTCCCGCTGCGCCACGTCATGGGTCAGGACCACCCGGGAGTTGGCGCCGATCCGGGACAGCACCGTCAGCAGCACATTGCGCTCCAGCGACTGCGCCTCGTCCACGATGACGAACGCGTCGTGCAGCGAGCGGCCGCGGATGTGGGTGAGCGGCAGGACCTCCAGCATGCCGCGCGCGGTGACCTCCTCGATGACCTCCCGGCTGGTGACCGCCGACAGCGTGTCGAACACGGCCTGCGCCCAGGGGCTCATCTTCTCCGCCTCGGAGCCCGGCAGATAGCCCAACTCCTGCCCGCCGACCGCGTACAGCGGCCGGAACACCATGACCTTCTGGTGCTGGCGGCGCTCCAGGACCGCCTCCAGGCCCGCGCACAGCGCCAGCGCGGACTTGCCGGTGCCGGCCCGGCCGCCCATCGAGACGATCCCGACGTCCGGGTCGAGCAGCAGATCGAGGGCGATGCGCTGCTCGGCGCTGCGGCCCTTGATGCCGAACGCCTCCCGGTCGCCGCGCACCAGGCGGACATTGCCCTCCGCGGTGACCCGGCCGAGCGCCTTGCCGCGCTCCGACTGGATGGTCAGACCGGTGTGCACCGGGAGTTCGGACGCCTCGGGCACATAGAGGTGCCCGGCCTCGAAGAGGACGTCCACCTGCTCGCCGGGGAGCGTCAGTTCGGTCATCCCGGTCCATCCGGAGTTCTCCGTGATGGCCAGTTCCGCCCGGTACTCCTCGGCGAGGAGTCCGACGGACGACGCCTTGATGCGCAGCGGCAGGTCCTTCGACACGACCGTGACGTCGAAACCCTCGGCCTGGAGGTTGCGGGCGACCGCCAGGATGCGGGAGTCGTTGTCCCCCAGGCGGTAGCCGCTGGGCAGCACGCTGGGGTCCGAGTGGTTGAGCTCGACACGCATGGTCCCGCCCAGGTCCCCGATCGGGATGGGGGAGTCGAGGCGGCCGTACCGCACCCGGTAGTCGTCCAGCAGGCGCAGGGCCTGCCGGGCGAAGTACCCGAGTTCGGGATGGTGCCGCTTGGCCTCCAGCTCCGTGACCACCACGATGGGGAGCACGACCTCGTGCTCCTCGAAGCGGGTCAGGGCGTTGGGGTCGGCCAGCAGGACGCTGGTGTCGAGAACATAGGTGCGCCGGTCGGGCTGGTGGCGCTTTGTGCTGGTCACCACGGAAGGACGTACCCCCTCGGATGAGGTCGGGGAGCGACGAGGTGGAAGCCGGGCCGGGAGGGCGGGACGGACCGGGCCGGCCGGCGGGCCATGCACACGGCGGGCCGGGGGCCGGACCTCCGCGGCGCTGTCGCACGGTCGTGCTGGTGCAAAGGACCTCCCGGGCGGACGGCCCCTGCCGCCCGCTGAGATCCGACGCCCGGGGTTCGGGCGTCGACCTGCTTGCTTTATGCCCTCGAAGGAGCGCCGCCATGCAAAAGCGGCCATCGCCACGCCGGTGAACTCCTGGTGACGACCGTTCGAACGGGAACGCGCGAGGGCCCCGCCGGTGAACTCACCGACGGGGCCCGCCCGCGTGTCTCAGCCGCCGAACCGCCGATGACGTGCGGCGTAGTCGCGCAGCGCGCGCAGGAAGTCGACCTTGCGGAAGGCCGGCCAGTAGACGTCGCAGAAGTAGTACTCGGAATGGGCGGTCTGCCACAGCATGAATCCGGACAGCCGCTGCTCCCCGCTGGTGCGGATGACGAGCTCCGGGTCGGGCTGGTGGCTGGTGTAGAGGTGACGGCCGATCATGTCGATGTCGACGGACTCGGCGAGGTCCGCCATCGTGACGCCCTTGTCGTGGGCCTCGGACAGCATGGAGCGCACGGCGTCGGCGATCTCCTGCCGGCCGCCGTAGCCGATGGCCACGTTGACCACTATCCCCCGGGTGTGGGCGGTGGTCTCCTCGGCCTCCTTGAGGGTGGCCTGCATGCCCGCGGGCAGCAGGTCCATGGCGCCCACGTGGTGCACCCGCCAGCGGCCGTCGGCGGCGAGGGTGCGGACGACGTCCTCGATGATGCCGAGCAGCGGGACGAGTTCGTCCTGCGGACGGTCGAAGTTGTCCGTGGACAGCAGCCACAGGGTGACGACCTCGACATCGGTCTCGGAGCACCAGCCGAGGAACTCCTCGATCTTCTCCGCGCCGGCCCGGTGCCCGTGGACGGTGGTGGAGCCCGACGCCTTCGCCCAGCGGCGGTTGCCGTCCATGATGACGCCGATGTGCTTGGGCACCTGGTCGTGGTCGAGGTGGCCTTCCACCCGGCGTGCGTAGAGCCTGACCAGCAGGCCGCGCAGTTTGTCGCGCAGGTTCACGTGGCCCTCCGGGGGGTTGGCGCGGGGTACGTTGCCGGGCCCGTCGAGCCTACCGCTGCCCGGGCCCTGGTCCGGCCCTGATGCGGCGGGGGCGAGGGGGCGGGGCGGGATCGGGATTCCGGTCCTCGCTGTAGGGACGCGCGCCGGGCGGTGACCGGTTCCCGGTCGGGACCTCTGACGCGGGCAAGAAAAAACGGGCCGGTCCGTGGGGGGGAGACGGACCGGCCCGAGGGGGGGTTTCCACCATAACCCTTCGTAAGGGCGGATGGGGGCATTGGCGCCAAACAACTACTCTCCGGAGTCGCCCGAAAACGCCCTGGTGGATCCGGAACGATGGATTCAGGGGTCTTTCCGGGCAATATGCCGGGGAATCCCAGGCAAACCTGGCCGTACGCGCTGAAACCCAAGGAATTCGGAGACTTGCCGCCATCCGGGGGCGCGTCGGCGTGTTGCCCCCGAATCCCCCCGACGGACCACCCGGCGGGCGAACGGTGACGCGCCGGCCCCCGCGCGCCCCCACGGGGCGATCGCCCCGTTTCATGGCACCGCGCAGCCCCCTCCACTGCGCGGTACCACCCGCGCTGCTTTGCTGGCGCGAATTACGTTGGTCTGAACTTACGTGACGGGTGGGGCTGGTGTGAACAGAGTCCGATAACGATGTGGACACTGCGGGCCCCCGGGCGGCCTAGCGGGGCTTGCGGGCGTCGAAGAGGTGCCGCGAGCTGTGGGCGACGAACGGCCCCTCCCGCTCGATCCGCTCGTGCAGCGCCCTGAGTTGGGGCTCGTACGCCTCGACGGTGAACCCGGGCACCATCCAGACGACCTTGCGCAGGAAGTGGACAACCGCGGCGATGTCATGGAACTCCATCCGCAGCCGCTCCGCCGGCAGCGCGACGATCTCCAGGCCCGCCGCCTCGGCCGCGGCCCGCTCCCGCAGCGGATCCCGCGCGCGGCGCACCTCCTCGGGCTGCGGCCCGAGGAAGTACTCGACCAGCTCGAACACGCTGGCGGGCCCGACGTGCTGGGCGAAGTACGTGCCGCCCGGCCGCAGCACCCGCGCGATCTCGTCCCAGTGCGGCACCACCGGATGCCGGCTGAGCACCAGGTCGAAGGCGTCACCGGCGAACGGCAGCGGCGCGTCGTCCGGGGCGGCGACGACCACCACGCCGTGCGGCCGCAGCAGCGCGGTGGCCCTGGCCGTGTTCGGTGCCCAGCCCTCGGTGGCGGCGAGCAGCCCGGGCCGGGCCGGGGCGGCCGCCGCGAGGCTGAAGGCCAGCACCTCCCCGCCCCCGGTCTGGATGTCCAGCGCGGACTCGGCACCGGCCAGCCGCTCCCCCGCCCCGCGCGCGTACCCCCAGGAGGGCCGTGCCTCGGTGGCCCGCCCCTCGAACCAGGAGAAGTCCCACCCCTCGGTGGGCACGGCGGCACCCTCGGCGAGGAGTTCGGCGAAGGACCGGCGCGCTGGAGTCATGCCCTCCATGATGACGAGCGCCGCCGCCCCGGTCCTCCCCTTTTCCGCCTGCCCCGGGCGGCTGCCTTCGATCGGCGGCATGAACACACCGCCGATCGAAGTCATGGGGGCGCTTCCGGCGGGGGATGGGAAGGGCACGAACGCTTTACGGGGCAGGCCCGTTGACGGTGGAGGAACGATGGCGCGACGACGGTGGCGGGACGGCCGGGGAGTGCTGCGGGTCCCGGGCGAAGCCCAGGGGGTGGAGGTCCCCCTGGAGATCGCGGCCTCCTACCGGGCCCGCACCAGGGGCCTGCTCGGCCGGACCGGTATCGACGGCGCGCTGCTGCTGTCCCCGGCCAACAGCATCCACACCTTCGGGATGCGCATGCCCATCGACGTGGCGTATCTGGACCGCCGGCTGACGGTCCGTGCCGTGCGCACCATGCGGCCGGGCCGCCTGGGCCTGCCCCGCCCGCGGGCCCGGCATGTGCTGGAGGCGGAGGCGGGCGCGATGGCGGGGTGGGGGCTGCGGGCCGGGGTGCGGGTGGAGGTGGGCGAGGGCGGATGAGCCCCGGCCGCCGGTCCCGGCCGTCAGTCCGCGGTGCGCGGGAAGGACACCTCCACCCGGCGGTTCTTCTTGCGGCCCTCCTCCGTGGAGTTGTCGGCGATGGGGTACTGCTCGCCGTAGCCGCGGACCTCGAAGGTGATGTCGGGGCTGCCGAGGTCCTGGCCGAGGACCGCCTGCACGGCGTTGGCCCGCTGCCGGGAGAGGAGGACGCCGTGACTGGAGGAGCCGAGGTCGTCGGTGAAGCCGAAGACGCGGATCTGGGTGGCGTGCTGCTTCCTGATCTCGTCGGCGATCGAGGCGATGCGGGCCTTGGCGTCGGCGCCGAGCTTCGCGCTGTCCTTGCCGAAGAGGACCTCGGCCTGGAGGGCGAAGGTGACGTCCGCGTTGGTGTCCTCGCGGCGCTCGTCCCCGCTCTGGTCCTCCACGACCGACTTGATGTCCAGCACCTTGGGCTGCGCGAGCGTGGCGCCCTCGGGCAGCTTGAGGTCCGGGTCCCTGGGGTCGATCTTCACGGGCGCGGCGGCGGACGGCGCCGTGTCGGGGGGGCCGGGGGGCCCGGTGGGGCCGGTGCCGTCGGCGTGCGCGGAGGTGAGCGTCGCGGCCAGCAGGAACGCGGCGGAGGTGAGGGTGAGCGCGAGACGGGGTCGGGTGGTCACGGGGGCCTCAGCCGGAGATGGGGAGGGTGGCGGAGGAGAAGGTCGGCAGCTGGAACTCCACCTCGTTCGCGGGAGGCGCCGGGAACTGCATGAAGACCGCGAGGGTGTCACCGGCCCGCAGGGTCGTGAAGCCCGTCGTGGTCAGCGGCCGGCCCTCGGTGTCCCGCAGCACGTAGTACCGCTTCTTGCCCTTCGGGTCGACCAGCGTGGCCCCGCCCAGGGACCTGCCGTTCTTGATGATCTCGGTCTCGTTGCCGCTGAGCGCGGAGGGGACGACGACGCTCTGGGCGCCGTCGTTCTTCAGGGTGCCGTTGATGGTGACGAACCCGCCGGAGTCCCGCTGGGCGGACGTGATCCGGAGGCTCAGGCCGTCGGAGCCGCGCAGTTCGGCCAGCGGTTTGTCCGACTGCCCCTCCTGGGCGCTGGGTCCGGCCCCGGCCGTCCTGGAGGCGGACGCCGTCTTCGCCGGCCGCTTGCCGTCGTCGCCGCCTTTGCCGCACCCGGCCGCACCCGCGGCCAGTGCGGCCGCGACGGCCAGGGCGACCATCCCTCTGCGGGTCTTCGCGGTGAGCCGCATGGTCATAGTCCGCTTCCTTCGTCACTCATCGTTCGCCAGTCGGTCGTTCGTCAGTCGGCCAGATGCACATCGAAGAGGTCCTCGGGCCCGGGAAGCCCCGCCGGGTCGTCCGGGTCCAGGTTCCACACCTTGTCCTTGCAGGTGAGCCGGGGCAGCTCCGGCTTCGCGGCGCCCCGCGCGGCACCGCCCCCGGCACCCTTCGGCGGCAGCTCGAAGGTGCACAGGGGCTCGATCTCGGCGGTGGCGGAGGCCGTCGAGCGGAACTTCTCCGTGCCGGGTACGACGGAGTGGCCGACGGACTTGTCGGTCCGCACCTCGGCCCGGTACTTCAGCGGGCCGTCCGGTGCGCATCCGGTCAGCCGGGCGTCGTTGCGCCCGGCCAGTTCCCCGGCCCGCCCGCAGGGGTCGTCGTCGAGGGGCGCGTCGCCGTCGAGGACGGCCTGCCACTTCGTGGGGTCGAGCAGCACCTTCAGCCACTGGCCGGTGAGCTGGTCCCGCACGTCCTGGGCCGCCGCGAGCGCCGCGGCGTCGGCGGCCGTCTGGGCGCCGCCCCGGTTCACCGCCGCCTGGCCGACCGCGAGATAAGCGAGCGCGAGAAAGAGCAGGCCCGCCACCACCGTGAGATAGATGGGGAAAGCCTGCCCTGCGTCGCGGCCCGGCCCGTTCAGCCGCCGGTGACCTCGGAGATCTTCGAGGTGATCGCGTCGTAGATGGTCTGCCCGATGCTCGTCCCGGTGATCGCCAGCACGATCGCCACCACCACCGCGATGATGCCGAGGTACTCCACCGCGGTCTGCCCCCGGTCGTTCCGCGCGGCGCGGGTCATCAGGTACGTGACGGTGGTGTTGAACCATTTGCTCACGGTTGTCCCCTCCAGCAGCGCGTCCGGTCGGGGCACCGTACGAGGCGGTCACCCGCGCGGCCGAGGGTCCCAGGGCCCAACCCCGGGCCCATTTCCCGGTGTCGGCGCCGGTCCGGTCCGGCATCTCACGCCACCCCCAGCCATTTCGCCGCGGCCTGGGACCTGGTGGCGGTCTGGAGCTTGGCGAAGATGCGGTTGATGTGGTTCTTGACCGTCTTCTCGCTGATGAAGCAGGCGGCGGCGATCTGCTGGTTGGTCATACCGGACGCGATGAGGTCCATGATCTCCGCCTCCCTGGCACTCAGCCGGAACCGCGAGCGGATCGACTGTCCCATAGTGGATTGCAGTTGTGAAGGAGGAGGGGAGGTATTTTGGCCTTCGCTTGGGGCGAGTTGGGAGTCTCCGTGTGCAGGTGCACTCCCCCGCAGTTCGGCCAGTAACGCCCGGGTCGCCCCCGGTGTCATATGCGGCCGGCCCTCGTGGACGTCCCGTACGGCCCGTACCAGCTGCTCGCTGGTGAACTCGCCGTGCACCAGGTAACCCCCCGCCCCCAGCCGCAGCGCCTCCCGCACCGTCTCGGCCTCATGGCTGTAGGTGAGCATCATGACGGGCGCGAGGCGCGCCAGGTGGGGCAATGCCGAGATGCCGTCGACCCCGGGCATCCGGACGTCGAGGAGGATGACGTCCGGATGGTGCCGGAGCGCGGCCTCGTACGCCTCGCGGCCGTCCGCCGCCTGCGCCACCACGGTGGTGTCCGCGCGGTCCGTGAGCAGCGCGGTCAGGCCGGCGCGCACCACGGGGTTGTCGTCGGCCACCAGCAGCCTCAGCCGGGCGGGCGGGGGGAAGGCCGGTATGCCGGGGTCGTTCGTGTGCCGGCGCATGGGGGTGCCGTGCCTCCTTTCAGGAGTCCGGGGTTCGCAGGGGGAGTTCGACGCGGACCTCGGTGCCGCGGGGATGGGTGCCGCGGCCGACCCGGAGGCGGGCGCCCGCGTGTGCGGCGCGTTCGACCATGCCGAGCAGCCCGAAGTGGCCGCGGGCGCGCAGCTGTTCGAGGGTGGTGCCGGGGGGCAGGCCGCGGCCGTCGTCGTGGATCGTCAGGCGCAGCAGGGTGCCGTCGACGCACAGCCGTACGTCCACCCGGGTCGCCTCGGCGTGCCGGTGGGCGTTCTCCAGTGCCTCCGTGGCGACGGCGAGGAGGGCGCGGGCCGAGGCGGCGGGCAGCGGCGGGAGGGTGGCCGGCGGGTCCGGGCAGGCGCAGGTGACGTCGAGTGTCGTACGGGCGGCGAAGTCCCGTACGGAGTCGGCGAGCTCGGACCAGAACGGCTTGTCCGGATCGGGCTGTTCGCGGCGCAGATCCCTGAGGAGCTCCCGGGATTCCGTCGCCGCGCGGCGGGCCGAGCGGGAGACCAGTTCGGCCTGTTCGCGGATGCGGGCCGGGTCGGGGGCGGCGGCCGAGGCGGTGGCCGCGAGGCCGTCGGCGGCGAGGGCGACGCCGTGGAGGGTCTTGGCGACGGAGTCGTGCATCTCCCGTGCCAGCCGGGCGCGTTCGGCGCTCACGGCCTCCGCCGCCGCGAGCCGCGCCCGTACGGCCGTCAGCGCCTCGGTGGCGGTACCGAAGCGGAGCATCAGGCCGCGCAGGGTCGAGCCCATGGCCCCGGCGACGACGCACAGGCCGGGCAGCAGCAGCGCCTCGGCCACGGGGGCGGACCGGTCGGCCTTCAGGGTGAGGTGGACGACGAACAGGATCAGCGCCTGGAGCGAGGCGAAACAGGCCGCCCCGCGCCAGCTGTAGAGCAGCCCGGCGAGCAGCGGGGTGCAGACGCCGACATAGGCGAGCGTGGTGTCCGGGCCGGCCGAGACCAGCAGGAGCGAGCCGACGAGGGTGTCGGCGGCGAGCAGCGCGGGGTGCCGCAGCAGCAGCGGCCCGAACCGCTCCCAGTCCCGGAACAGGACGTACGACACCATGACCGTGACGACGACCGCCACCCCGACGAGCCGCACCCCGACCCCGGGCGCGGCATGCACCAGGGCCGCGGGCGCCGCGACCACCGTCATGGCCAGCCGGAACCCGAACACCTGCCGGCACATGGCTTGCAGCGCACGGATCTGAAGCTGCTCGGAAGGGGGCCCGGGGGCGGGGTCCGGCGGAAGTGTGGTGGGGGGTACGGCGAAGGGCGCCGGAGGGGTGGTGGGGGGTACGGGGGGTACGGCGAAGGGCGGGGACGGGGGTGGGCGGAGGGTCCGGCGGGGGGTTGGGCGGAGGGCCCGGCAGGGGGCAGGGCGGAGGGTCCGGCAGGGGGCAGGGCAGGGGTCGCGGCGGGCTCGGTGAGTCCCGGCGCGTCCCCCGGCGCCATCCCGGCCGCCCCCGGAGCCCGCTCTTGCGCCCCCGTATCCCGCTCCCCCTCTGGCAGCACCTCCCGCACGCCCCTGGGTCCCTCGCGCCCCACCGTTCTCACTTCCCCGTGAGGGACCCGAAGTCGACGCCCGACCCCAGGATCAGGCCCGCGCCGAGGAGCAGCATCGTGGCCGGGACCATGAAGGTGGTGATCATCAGCGTGGCCTTGGGCACCGCGCGGGCGGCCTTGCGGCGGGCGTTCTGGGCGTCCGTGCGGCGCATGTCCTTGGCCAGCGAGACGAGCGTGTCGACGATCGGCGCGCCCAGTTCCTCGCCCTGCTGGAGCGCGGTGACGAACATGGCGACCTGCTCGGAGTCGTTGCGCCGGCGCAGCTCGGCGAAGGCATGGCGGCGGCTCATGCCGAGGTCCATCTGGCGCAATGTGATGCGGAGTTCGTCGGCCCAGGGGCCCTCGTAGCGGGACGCCACCCGGTCCAGCGCCTGCCGGAAGCCGAGCCCGGCGCTGACCACGACCGCCAGCACGTCCAGGAAGTCCGGCAGGGTCCGCTCGATCACGTCCCGGCGGACCCGGATCGCCGACCAGATCCCGACCTCCGTCCAGAACGCCCCGAACAGCAGGAGCAGCACCGCCACGAACCACTGGCCGCGCAGCAGGAACACCAGGAAGCCGACGCCGCCCAGCGCGCCGTACACCGCGCGGCGGGCGGCGTACCGGTCGATGGTCAGGCCCCCGGGGTTGCCCGCGAGGTCGATCCGGCGCCGGTACCGGGCGACCAGCCGGGGTCCCATCAGCCGCAGCACCAGCGGCGCGTACCGCATGCCCATGCGGTCGATGACGGAGCCCACCGCGCCGGTGCGGGTGGCGCCGACCTCCAGGGCGACGGCGAGGTCGGCGGGGAGCTTCGCGTCGGCGCGGTACATGCGTACACCGGTGAAGATCCCCCACACGGCGATGCCCGTCAGCAGGGCGAGCAGCAAGGCCATGGATCCCTCCTCCCTCACACGTCGATGCGGCTGAGCCGCCGGATGAGGACGAAACCGACCGCGTACAGCCCGAACGCGACGAGCACGCAGCCCTGGCCCACCGGGGAGCCGGTCATCCGGGCCAGGGCGCCGTCGCGGACGCCGTTCATCAGGAACAACGCGCCGACCCCGAGAACGGGCACGGCGTACGACGTCATGGTCACCTGGGAGAGCTGGGTGCGGACCTCGCGCCGGGTCTCCTTGCGCTCCTCCAGCGTCTCGGTGAGATTGCGCAGCGCGGAGACGACCTGGCCGCCGGCCCGGTTGGACAGCACCAGCGTCGTCACCAGCACGACCAGCTCACGTGAGGGGAGACGCTCGGCGAGTTCGCCGAGGGCGTCCTCCAGGGAGTGGCCGATCGCCAGCTGGTCGGCGACCTTGACCAGTTCCTCCCCGGCCGGGGCCTCCAGCTCCTCGGCGGCCATGCCGATCGCGGTGCGCAGGGCCAGTCCGGCCTGCGTCGCGTTGGCCAGGATGCGGGCGAGTTCCGGGAGCTGGCCGATGAACCGTTCGATGCGCCTGCGCCGCTGCCAGTTGAGGAACTGCACCGCCGCCCAGATGCCCAGCAGCCCGGCGATCGGCCCGAAGAAGGGCGCGAGCGCGGCCTGGCCGATCAGCCAGAGCGCGGCGACCGTACCGAGCATGGCGACGAAGAACTCGCCCGGCGTGATGTCCAGCCCGGTGGTGACCAGGCGCCGTTCGAGCAGGCGGCCGAGGCGGGTACGGCGCAGCCGCCGGTCGAGATCCCGGAAGTACCGCCTGCGCCCGGCGGCGGAGGCCGGCGGCCCGGTGTGCGAGAGGCGGTCCACCAGCTCGGCGCGCCGGGCCCGGCCCCGGGCGTGACTGTGCACGCCGATCACCGCGAACACGCAGGTCAGCAGCGCCGCACCGAGGGTGAGCCGGATGAGGGTGTGGAGTTCCATGGGGGCCTACCTGGCTTCTCGGGTGGCGAGCTGGTCGGCGGTGCGGGCGACGCCGAACGCGCCCGGGACGGGCTGGCTCGCCATGTGCAGGCGGTCGGCGGTGCGGCGCGGCAGCGGGAAGTAGGCGAAGACGCCGGGCACCCGGCCGTCCGCCGTCATCGGCTCCGCCTCGAAGCGGGCGACGCTGGCCAGCCGGTACGGCTCCCCGCCATGGCTGTCCAGCAGCGCGATCTCGGTGATCCGGCGGGCGCCGTCGGCGAACCGGGTGAGCTGGACGATGACGTCGACCGCGCTGTTGATCTGGTCGTGCAGCGCGACGAACGGCACCTCCACGTCGGACATGGAGGCGAGCGTCTGGAGCCGGGTGAGGGCGTCCTCGGCGCTGTTGGCGTGCACGGTGGCCAGCGAGCCGTCGTGGCCGGTGGACATCGCCTGGAGCATGTCGAGGGACTCGCCGCCGCGGACCTCGCCGACCACGATCCGGTCGGGCCGCATCCGCAGCGAGTTGCGCACCAGGTCGCGGATGGTGACCTGGCCCTTGCCCTCGACGTTCGGCGGCCGGGACTCCAGCCGGACCACATGGCTCTGCTGGAGCTGGAGTTCGGCGGAGTCCTCGATGGTGATGATCCGCTCGTGCGGCGGGATGAGCCCGGACAGCGCGTTGAGCAGGGTCGTCTTGCCGGTGCCGGTCGCGCCCGAGACGATGATGTTGAACTTGGCCTGCACCAGTCCCGCCAGCAGATACACCATGGGCTCGTCCAGCGAGCCGAGCCCGATCAGCTCCTGGAGGGTGAAGGAGCGCGGGAAGCGGCGGATGGTGAGGATGGGCCCGGTCAGCGACAGCGGCGGGATGATGACGTTGACGCGCTCGCCGGACGGCAGCCGGGCGTCCACCATCGGATTCGACTCGTCCACCCGGCGGTTGACGGTCGACACGATCCGCTCGATGGTCTGCATCAGCTGGTCCGCGGAGGCGAACCGCAGCGGCAACTGCTCGACCCGGCCCCCGCGTTCGACGAAGATCGCGTCCGCCCCGTTCACCATGATCTCGGTGATCGAGGTGTCCTCCAGGAGGGGTTCGAGGATGCCGAGGCCCAGCGCCTCGTCCACCACCCGCCGGATCAGCTGGGCGCGCTCCACCGTGGAGAGCACCGGGCCCTCGCGGCTGATGATGTGCCCGAGCACCCGTTCGAGACGGCTGCGGCGCTCGGCGGCGGCCAGCGCGCCCATCTCCGCGAGGTCGATCTCCTCCAGCAGCTTGGCCCGGTAGGCGGCGACCAGATGCCCGTCCTCGCCCCGGCTGCCGTGCTCCTCCGGAGTGCTGATGCGTGCCCGCAGGCTCATGGTCCCCGGCTCCTCAGTGGTCGAGCGGCATGGTCGCCGTCTTGGTGGCGTCCCCGAAGCTCCACACGATCTTCGGGATGCGGACGGTCGCGGTCACGGTCACGGAGTCGCCCCCGCCGCCCTCCGCACAGCTCACCCGCAGCCCCCCGCTGACCGCCGCCGCGCACGCCTGCTGCGCGTCCTGCCGCAGCGAGGCGGCCCGCGCCCCCGCACGGGCCGCCGTACCGGCCTGCTCGGCGGCGTAGGCGACCGCGCCGAGCTGGATTCCGGCGAGGGCGACGATCAGCAGCACGGGCAGGAACCCCAGGTACTCGATGGCGACTTGGCCGTGCTCACGGCTCTCACGACGGTCACGACGCCCGCTCGGGTGGCGCATCAGTCCTTCGCCTCCTCCACCGCGCCGGCGTGGCCGTGCACCCGCGCCGGGAAGGCGAACAGGCCCGGGAAGAGCGCCGGGACCCTCAGGGAGACGTCGGCCGTGACATAGCCGGACCCGCCGCAGCTCACCGTCGCGTCCCCCCGCCACGCCGCCGACAGGTCCTTGCGCCCCGCCGCCGAGCAGGCCGCCTGGCGCGCACCGCCCGGCGGCGCCGCCGTCCCCGCCCGTACCGCCTCGTCGGCGGCGTTCCCGGCGAGCGTGAAGGTGTACCCCACGAGCACGGCCTGCCACACGAGCACCAGGGTGAGCAGGATCAGCGGCGTCATGCCGAGGAACTCGATGCTCACCTGTCCCGCATCGCTCGCCCGGCCCGCACCGCATGCCCGGCCCGCACCACGCGACCGGCCCGCACCGCCCGCGCGGCCCGTACCGCCTCTCCGGCCCGTCCGGCCCGAATCCGCGCCCCTCTTCATCACCGGCTCACTCCTTCCGCCGCCGAAGGCTCCCGGCGCGCGCCCCGGCCCGTGCCCCGCCGCGCGCGCCGCCTCTCACTCCGCCCCGCGTCCCGCCCCGGTGCGCGCCCTCCGCCGCCCGCGCGAGCCCCAGTTCCCCCGCGAGCGCCCACAGCGCCTGCTTCACCGTGCTGCGCGCGTCCAGCTCATGGACCCGCCCCGCGTCCACCACCGCCTGGAGTTCCCTGAAGTTGGCGGGTACGGCGGTGCGCGCCAGCGCCGTACCGGTGATCCGCTGCACCAGCGCGGGCTGGATCTCGGTGTGCCGGCTCTGCCGGTTGACGACGACCGTGGTCTCCTCGGCCTTGCGGATCTGGAGCCGGTCCCACATCCGCACGGTCCGCTTGGCGGCGCGTACGGCGATCACGTCCGGGGTCGTCACCAGCAGGGCCGTGTCGGCCGTCTCGATCGCGGCCGCGCCCGCCCCGCCGAGCTGCGCGCCGCAGTCGACGACGACGACCTCGTAGCGCGAGCGCAGGGCGCGCAGGATCTGCCGGGCGGCGCGGTCGGTGACCTCCTCGCCCCGTTCCCCCTCACCGGGCGCGAGCAGCAGCGCGAGCCCGGTGTCATGGCGGAAGAGGGCGTCGGCGAGGACGCGCGGCGAGATGTCGTTGATGGCGGCGAGGTCGGCGACCGAGCGCCGGAACTGGATGTCCAGGTAGGAGGCGACGTCCCCGCACTGGAGGTCGAGGTCGACCAGGGCGGTGGAGCGCCCGGACGCCTGCGCGGCGAGCGCGAGCTGTACGGCCGTGAGCGTCGCGCCGACGCCCCCCTTGGCGCCGCTGACCGTGACGACCGTACCGCCGGGGCCGCCGGGCGCCTCGCCGCCCTGGCCGAGGTGGCGCCGTACCTCCGTCGACCACTGGGCGACGGCCTGCACCCGGGCGGCCAGTTCGTCGTACGACAGCGGGAGCGCGACCAGACCCCGGGCGCCGGAGTCCATGGCGGCGGCGAACAGGCCGGGGCTCGCGTCGGTGGTGACGAGGATGACGCCGACCGCGGGGAAGCGCAGGGCGATCTCGCGGATCAGCTCCAACGCCGGCGCGGGGCCGATGCGTTCATGGACGACGAGCACCTCGGGCAGTTCGTCCACCGACTCGGCGGCGAGCCGGGCGAGGGCGTCCACCAGCTGGGTGGAGTCGGTGAGCGGCGGCTGCGGTTCGGCGTCGGGCAGCTGGCTGAGCAGGGTGACGAGGGAGCGGACGGCGTCCGGGTCGGCGCCCGCCGGGAGAATCCTGGTCGGCATCCGGGCCGCCTCTCACTTGTCCGTCGCGAGTTCGTAGGTGCGGTCCTTGTCCGGGACGCCGGTGTCGCCGCCGGGGCCCACCAGGGCGAGCCGGACGCGCTGGGCGAAGGACTCGGCGTAGGTGACGCGCTGGGCGTCGAGGGTGGACAGCGCGAAGGTGATCGGGACGGCCTCGGTGGCCTGCTGCTGGTTGTTCTTGGCGGCGTCCGGGTCGAGGGCGGTGATCCGGCCGACGTCGAGGACGCGCGCGTCGGTCACGATGATCTTCGACTGGTCCGGATCGCTCTCCTTCTTGCCCGCGAAGGTGGCGTACACATTGACCCGGGAGCCCGGGGTGATCTTCCCCGCCACGCCCGTCGCCGCGTCGATCATGATGGCGACCTCCTGCTGTCCGGGCTGGAGGGCGGGCTGGTCCACGATCATGTCGCTCTGGAGCAGGGAACCGGCGCGCAGCGTGGTGACGGCGATCTTGCCCTGGAGCTGCCGCAGATCGGTGACCGCGGTCCCGGACAGCCACCGCTTGGGCATCCTGACCTTCTCGAACTGGCCCGCGTCCAGGGTGGTGTACGGCGTGACGTCGGAGCGGACCCGGTAGGCGGTGACCTCGGGGCCGACCTTGGAGTCGACGTCGTGGACGACGGAGAGCACGCCGGCGAACGCGAGCAGAGCGCACAGGACCGACAGGAGCAGGAGTATCACGCCGCGGCGCTGACGGGAGTTCATGAACCGTGCAACCTCATTGGGGGACTCGGTCGTTCGGGATATGGACGTACAGGTCGTGGGCGCTTTCCCGGGCTCAGGCGGGCGTGCGGGGTTCCAGGGCCCGTGGGGCGGGCGGCTCATGGAGGGGCGGGACGGCGGAGCAGAAGACGCAGCGGTCGCCGATCACATCGAGCCCGCACCAGTGGCAGCTGGACTGCCGTACGGACGTGACCAGTTGGTACAGCACGGAGAGGTCGTCGAGGTGGGCGCAGAACTCGACCATGCGGCCGGTCCCCCACCACGCGCGGGACTCGGCGGGCAGCGGGGTCTCCCGCACCCCCTGCGCCTGCCACGCGGTGCCGAGCCCGGCCGCCCAGTCGCCGGGCAGCTGACCCTTCGCGAGCAGCAGCCAGGTGGGGAATTCCGGCCCCTTGAGGGTGACGTCGGGCGCGACCTTGACGAGCTGCGCCTCCGGATGGGCGAGTACGGCGAACTGGCTGCCCGGCATCCAGGACCTGGCGTGCGCCGTCAGCCCGACCGGCACCCGGTCCAGGCGCGCGACGGAGCCGAGCACGGCCCCGGCGTGGATGTAGTGGGCGAGCAGCCGCCCGGCGGAGGCCAGCACCCCGGGACTGAGGTCGCAGGAGGCGAGCTGCCGTAACTGGCGCCCCAGTACGGCGACTCCGAGGGGCGGCAGCCCGGGCGGCCGGAGCAGGGCGACCCGGTCGCTCTCCAGCAGCGCGCGCAGGGTGTACAGGCGCCGTACGACCGGCTCCGGGGTGGCCGCCGAGCACACGACGACGACATGGCCGTAGCCCTCGATGAGGTCGCTCAGTTCGGTGAGCGCCCGGTCGAGCGGCTGCCGGTCGAGTCCGGCCAGCACGACGGCGGGCATGGTGCGTTCGTCCTGTGGCGGCAGCGCCAGGTCGGCGCTGGTCACGGCAATGGCAGTTGGCACGCCCCGCTCCCCGGTGACTTCACTGCGTGACTACCTGAGCACTGTATCCACGCGTCCAGGGCGGGAGAACAGCGTTGGGGAAGCACATGTGCAACTCGCCGAGGGCAAGTCCCCGCAAACCGGGGCAGGTTGCCAAACCCGCCGACCCCCGCCTCGGTCTGGACCTCTTGACAGCGGGATTGGTCTGGACCAACTTGTCTGTGCACCGGTGGCCACCGGCTCCACCCCCCGGATTCCACCCGTCGGATTCCACCCCCTTGGAATGCGCCCGTCGGGATCCACCCGCTGGACCCCTGCCCCACTCCGACTCCCCCGGAGGTCCCCGTGGACCGAGCACCAGGCACCGCCAGACCACCCCGCCGCCTCGCGGCATGGTCCGCCGCCGTCACCGTCGCCCTCGCCGCCGCGGGCCTCGCCGCGACCGCCGCGCCGGCGTCCGCGGCCGACGTCAACAACGTCGTGAACGCCGGCTTCGAGTCGGGCCTGTCCGACTGGACCTGTTCGGCGGGCAGCGGCACGACCGTCTCCTCCCCGGTCCACTCCGGCACCGGTGCGCTCAAGGCGACCCCCGCGGGGCAGGACAACGCCCAGTGCACCCAGACGGTCGCCGTGAAGCCCAACTCCTCGTACACGCTGAGTTCCTGGGTCCAGGGCGGCTACACCTACCTGGGCGTGACGGGCACGGGCACCACGGACGTCTCCACCTGGACGCCGGACACGACGGCCTGGAAGCAGCTGTCGACGTCGTTCACCACGGGCGCGAACACCACGTCGGTCACGGTCTACACCCACGGCTGGTACGGCCAGGCCGCGTACTACGCCGACGACGTCTCCCTCTACGGCCCCGACGGCGGCGGCACCGGCGGCACCACCCCGCCCCCCACTGTCCCGGCCGCCCCCACCGGCCTCGCGGTCTCCGCCACGACCTCGTCCTCCGCCTCGCTCACCTGGTCCGCGTCCTCGGGCGCGACCGGCTACACCGTGTACGAGAACGGCGCGAAGGTCTCCTCCACGACGGGCACCTCGGCCACCCTCACCGGCCTGTCCGCCTCCACCTCGTACTCCTTCCAGGTGACGGCGACGAACGCGGCGGGCGAGTCGCAGAAGTCGGCTGCGGTGACGGCGACCACCGCCTCGGCCGGCACCGGCGGCAACACCGGGGGCTCGCTGCCCAAGCACGCGGTGACGGGCTACTGGCAGAACTTCAACAACGGTGCCAAGGTCCAGAAGATCTCCGACGTCCCCGCCGCCTACGACATCATCGCGGTGGCCTTCGCGGACGCGTCCACGACGCCGGGCGCGGTGAGCTTCACCCTGGACTCGGCCGACCTCGGCGGCTACACGGTCGACCAGTTCAAGGCCGACATCAAGGCCAAGCAGGCGGCCGGCAAGAAGGTCGTCGTCTCGATCGGCGGCCAGAACGGCACGATCTCGGTCAGCGACTCCGCCTCGGCGACGAACTTCGCGAACTCCGTCTACTCCCTGATGCAGACGTACGGCTTTGACGGCGTCGACATCGACCTGGAGAACGGTCTGAACGCGACGTACATGACCCAGGCCCTGCGCGCCCTGTCCGCGAAGGCGGGCCCGTCGCTGATCATCACGATGGCCCCGCAGACGATCGACATGCAGTCGACGTCCGCCTCCTACTTCCAGACGGCCCTGAACGTGAAGGACATCCTCACGGTCGTCAACACCCAGTACTACAACAGCGGTTCGATGCTGGGCTGCGACGGCAAGGTCTACAGCCAGGGCACGGTCGACTTCCTCACCGCGCTCGCCTGCATCCAGCTCCAGGGCGGCCTGTCCCCCTCCCAGATCGGCCTCGGCCTCCCCGCCTCCACCAGCGCGGCCGGCAGCGGCTACGTCTCCCCCTCGGTCGTGGACAACGCCCTCGACTGCCTGGCCGCCGGCACCAACTGCGGCAGCTTCAAGCCCTCGAAGACCTACCCCGACCTGCGCGGCGCCATGACCTGGTCCACCAACTGGGACGCGTCGAACGGCAACGGCTGGTCCGCCGCGGTCGGCTCCCACGTCCACGCGATGCCGTGACCTGACCACCTCCCACCCCCACCACCCGGCGCCCGGCCTCCTCCTCGGAGTCCGGGCGCCTCGTGCTTTTCCGGCCGGCCGCGTCCGATTCACGTTGCGAGCGCCGATACGCCGATGTGATGCTCGCTGTCGTGGCCTCAGGGGACGGAATGAATTCGACGGCAGGAACGCGTAGATCACGCCTCGCCGAATACGTGGAGCCGGCGGCACCCGCCGGGCGGGAGAAGACGGAGAGCGACGGGCGGGGCGAGCACCCTTCTGTGCCGTCGAACGAGAATTCCCCTATCCGTTCCCCCGCCGCCGAGTCGGCGCGCGCACGCCGTGAATTGGCCGTTCGGGTAGGCGAGTTCCGCCGTACGGCCGTACTCGTCCCCGTGGACGAACACGACGTACCCCTGACGGCCGATCTCCGCGGTGTCCGCTGGATCCTCGCCTTCTCCGACGAGACGGCCCTGGCCCGCTACGCGCTGGCGCGGGGCGAGGGCGACCGGGAGTGGTCCTACCAGCGCTGGCTGGGCGCTCGGCTGCTGGACGCCGCGGTGCCCGCCGTGGGCGTGCCGTGCGGGGTCGCGCTGGACGTGGGCGGCGCGGGGACCCTGTTCCCGCCGGTCGCGGGGATCGTGCCGGACCGGGTGGCGGTGGACGTGGCGGAGGAACGGGGGGCTTCGGCCAAGTGAGCGGCGACGACGAGGACTTGAAGACCGAGGGCCTGGCCCTGATCGCCAAGGGGCTGAACGACGCCCTCGGCGAACTGAAGGAACTGGGCCTGCTCTACGAGGCGGACGCCGGCCGGGGCTTCGACAAAGTCGGCCTGACCGGGTTGCAGCTGGGCCACGACGGGCTGACCGGCGCATTCAAGTCGTTCTGCGAGCGCTGGGAGTGGGGCGTGCGCGCGCTGATCGACGAGGGCAGCGGATTCGCGATGAAGACGGGCCTGGCCGCGGGCACGTACTACGACACCGAGAACTATGTGACCGGCACGTTCAAGGACGTCGCCAACGCGGCGATCGGCAATCCCGACGCCTGTGAGACGGACGTGGAGAAGATGAGCTGGGGGGACATCTTCAAGTCCAGCCCGTACGACGGGAACGTGGACTACAGCAAGAAGTCCTTCGACGACGCGTGGGCGAACAGCAAGCAGGGCTGGGACGACGACGCACGCGACTTCATGACCTCCCCGGCCGCGAGGACCATGGGCATCAGGCCGAGCGGAATGTCCGACGCGGACTACCACAAGCTGCTCGACGCGGCCTTCGGCCCGTCCCCCGAGGAACGCGCCCGGGCCGCCGGGCAGCAGGGCGGTGCGGGCTGATGGGACTGGGCGAACTCGGCAAGATCACCAACACCGTCCTCGGCGCCGGCGAGAAGGCGTGGGACGCGGGCAAGAAGAAGGTCGGCGAGGGCGTCGACTGGGCCGCGCACAAGGCGGGCGGCGAGCTGGACCACATCGGACTGCACCAGTGGGCCGACAAGGTCGAGGACGCGGGCGACGGGCTCGCCTCCTACCTCGGTGCCACCCCCGGCGAGAAGCAGCTCGGCGAGACGGACGACCCGCGGCAGCTCCTCCACGGCGATCCGGAGCACATCCGTACGAGCGCCGGGCATCTCAGCGATTTCCACGCCGCTTTCGACAAGGTCGCCCAGGGGATGCGCAAGGTCGACTCCTCCGGCTGGGAGGGCGCGGGAGGGGACGCCTTCCGCGAGAAGTTCGGCGTGCACCCGGCGAAGTGGGCCGCCGCGGCGGAGGCGTGCCTCGGCGCCGCCAAGGCCCTGGAGTCGTACGCGGACACCGTCACGTGGGCCCAGAGCCAGGCCAAGGAGGCGGTCGAGCTCTACACGAAGGGCACGAAGGCGTCCAAGGACGCGGCCGAGGCGTACAACAAGAAGGCCGACGCCTACAACGCGAAGGTCGAGGCGAACGAGGACCCGGGTCCCAGGCCCGAGCCGTTCCACGACCCCGGCAAGGCCGACATCGACGCGGCCGCGCACAAGCTCACCACCGCCCGCGAGCAGCGCGACACCGCCGCCGCGGAGGCCCAGGGCAAGGTCAAGGCCGCCCTCGCCCACGCCCCGGCCGAGCCCCCGCCGCTGACCCGGCTGCGCCACACCCTCAAAGACGACTATCTGGAGGTCGACGCCGAGGCCGTCCACTTCGTGGGCGGCGTCGTCAAGGGCACGGCGGGCCTGCTCACCTTCGTGCGCGGCCTCAACCCCGTCGACATCTACAACGTCACGCACCCGGCCAACTACCTCCAGCACGTCAGCACGACCCTCAGCGGTCTGATGGCCCTCGACGAACACCCCGACCGCGCCCTGAAGGGCATGTGGTCCGACTTCAAGAAGGACCCGTCCGAGTTCGGCGGCCGCATGCTCCCCCAGCTCCTCGTCGGCGACGGCGCCGGCCTGGAGGTGAATCTGACCCGCGACGCGGCGCAGGCGGGGCTCCGCTCGGCGGCCGAGGGCACCCTGAAGGACGGGGCGCGGGCGGGCGCGGAGGACGCCGGGAAGGCCACCGCCCGGGACACGGTACGCGAGGACCCCCACCAGCCCTCCCGCGAGCAGGAATCGCTGTCGAGCGAGGGCACCGACCCCATCGACCTCGCCACCGGCACGATGTATCTGCCGCAGACGGACGTCGTGCTCCCCGGCGCGCTCCCCCTGGTCCTCAAGCGGCGGGTGGAGTCCGGCTACCGGCTGGGCCGCTGGTTCGGCCCGTCGTGGTCCTCCACCCTGGACCAGCGCCTGGAGATCGACGCGGAGGGCGTCGTCTTCGTCACCGAGGACGGTCTGCTCCTCGCGTACCCCCACCCCGCCCCGGGCCTGCCCACCCTCCCCGGCCACGGCCCCCGCCGGCCGCTGGACCGCGTGCCGGGCGGCTACACGATCACCGACCCGGAGACCCGCCGCACCTGGCACTTCGCCGACCGGACCGAGAACCTGGCCGTGCTGGAACAGGTGGACGACCGCAACGGCAACCGGCTCACCTTCGAGCACGACGCCGAGGGCACCCCGCTGGCCGTCTTCACCAGCGCCGGCCAGGGCGTCCGCATCACCACGGACGCGGGCCGCGTCACGTCGTACCACCTGGCGGCGACCGGCGAGGAACTCAAGCGGTTCGCCTACACGGACGGCAACCTCAGCGAGGTCGTCAACTCCTCGGGCCTGCCCCTGCGTTTCGGCTACGACGACCGCGGCCGGGTGACCTCCTGGACGGACACGAACGACCGCTCCTACACCTATGCGTACGACGACCGGGACCGCTGCGTGGCCGAGGGCGGCGCCGCCGGCCACATGGCGCTGCGCCTGACGTACGAGGACCGGGACCCGGCGACGGGCCTGCGCACCACGACGGCGACCACCGGCGCGGGCCACACCCGCCGCTACCTGGTCAACGACGCATGGCAGGTGGTCGCGGAGAACGACGCCCTCGGCGCGACGACGAGCTACGTCCGCGACCGCCACAACCGCCTGCTCTCCACGACGGACCCGCTCGGCCACACGACGTCGTTCCGCTACGACGAGACGGGCAACCTCCTCTCGATCGTCCGCCCGGACGGCCGGGAGTCGAGGGCGGAGTACGACGGGTCGGGCCTGCCGGTGAAGCTGGCGAGCCCGGACGGCACGACCGTCCGGCAGACCTTCGACGCCCGCGGCAACCGCACCTCGGTGACGGACCCGGCGGGCCGCACGACCCGCTTCACGTACGACGACTCCGGCCACCTGACCTCGGTGACCGATCCGTTGGGCCGTACGACGACGCTGGTGTGCGACCGCGCGGGCCTCCCCCTGACGGTGACCGACCCGCTCGGCGCGGTCACCCGCTACACCCGGGACCCCTTCGGCCGCCCGGCCACGATCACGGACCCGGCCGGCGCGACGACACGGCTGGAGTGGTCGGTCGAGGGCCACCTGACCCGCCGTACGGCCGCGGACGGTACGACAGAGACGTGGACGTACGACGGCGAGGGCAACTGCACGACCCACACGGACCCGTTGGGCGGCGTGACCCGCTTCGAGTACACCCACTTCGACCTGCTCACGGCCCGCACGGGCCCGGACGGGGTGCGCTACGAGTTCGCCCACGACGCGGAACTCCGCCTGACACAGGTCACGAACCCGCAGGGCCTGACGTGGGAGTACGCCTACGACGCCGCCGGCCGCCTGCTGACGGAGACGGACTTCGACGACCGCACCCTGACGTACGGGTACGACGCGGCGGGCCGCCTGACCTCCCGCCGCAACGCCCTCGGCGAGGTCGTGTCCTTCGAGCGCGACGAACTCGGCCGGACCGTCCGCAAGGACGCCGCGGGCCGGGTGACGACGTTCGCCTACGACCTGACCGACCAACTGGCCCGGGCGACGGGCCCCGACGGCACGACACTGACACTGCTGCGCGACCGCTTCGGCCGCCTGCGCTCCGAGACGGTCGACGGCCGGACGCTGGCCTACACCCACGACGAGCTGGGCCGCCGCACCGGCCGCACGACCCCGACCGGCGCCGTCTCCACCTGGTCCTACGACGCGGCGGGCCGCCGCACCGACATGGTGGCATCGGGCCGCGCGATCGACTTCACCTACGACGAGACGGGCCGCGAACTGACCCGCCGGATCGGCGAGACGGTGACCCTGGCCCACACCTTCGACCCCCTGGGCCGCCTGACGACCCAATCGGTGAGGGACGCGTCGGACGCCCTGCTCCAGCACCGCTCCTACACCTACCGGGCCGACGGCAACCTGACCGGCGTCGAGGACCACCTGGCGGGCGCCCGCCACTTCGACCTGGACGCGACGGGCAGGGTCACGGCGGTCCACGCGGCGGGCTGGACCGAGCGCTACGCCTACGACGAGGCCGGCAACCAGACCGAGGCGAGCTGGCCCCCGGCCCACCCGGGCGCGGAGGCAACCGGCCCCCGCTCCTACGAGGGCACCCGCATCCTCCGGGCGGGCAACGTCCGCTACGAACACGACGCGTTGGGCCGCATCACCCTCCGCCGGAAGACCCGCCTGTCGAGGAAGCCGGACACCTGGCGCTACGAGTGGGACGCCGAGGACCGCCTGACCTCGGTCACCACCCCCGACGGCACGCGGTGGCGCTACACCTACGACCCGCTGGGCCGCCGCACCGCCAAACAACGCCTGGCGGACGACGGAGAGACGGTCCTGGAACAGGTGACCTTCACCTGGGACGGCACCACCCTCTGCGAGCAGACCACCACCTCATCGGCGCTCCCCCACCCGGTCACCCTCACCTGGGACCACCAGGGCCTGCGACCCCTGTCCCAGACCGAACGCATCACCGCGGCCGACGCCCCACAGCAGGAGATCGACTCCCGCTTCTTCGCCATCGTCACCGACCTGGTCGGCACCCCGACCGAACTGATCGACGACCAGGGCAACCTCGCCTGGCGAACCCGCAGCACCCTGTGGGGCACAACGGCGTGGACCACGGACAGCACCACGTACACCCCCCTACGCTTCCCCGGCCAGTACTACGACCCGGAAACGGGCCTGCACTACAACTACTTCCGCCATTACGACCCGGAAACGGCGCGGTACCTCAGTTCGGACCCTCTCGGACTCGCGCCGGCTCTGAACCCCTCTGCCTACATTCACAACCCCGCACTTTCGACGGACCATCTAGGACTCGCTCCTGACGCATGCCCCGACGCCAACAAGAGTCAGTGGTACCCGGACGAGAACTATGATCCGCATTCAATCAACGACCGCGTGGCAGAAAACGCAGACCGCAAGGCTTGGTTCCAAACTCCTCAAGACATCCACGACCTCGTCAACAGGCTGGTAAATGATCCCGACTATCCACAACGCGTGACCGGCCCTCATGATGCTCGAGTATCCGATTTCTACAGGGGCGGTAACTCCCGTGCGGGAGCGCGATGGGCTGGAAGTCCGATCTACGACAACGGGGACCCGTTCAGTCAGGCGCGCGTCATGGTCGACGGTGACGGTAACATCGCCTATCTCGGGCGACGGAAGGATGGGTCACATAACTACGATCAAGTCATTCCGTACCCTTGGGCCAAGAGGCCAATAAATTAACCACATCTTCGAGGCAATCTCCATGCACCTACCGAACCTTGCTCAGCGCCTGGCCGCAGCAGGCTTGCGATATCTCGGCATGGCGGAACTCTCCGTCCCGCTCATGCCTCCAAGGCTCGCAGGCTTCACGAACTCGACCGCGGCCGAGGGGGAGGAGTGGGCGGCAAGCGTCGAGAATGACGCACCGGACTATCAGGAAAGAGTGAACCACGAATGGTACATGCTCAGCGCAAGTCAAGGGCTTTTTGACAGAGCTGATCCAAAATTCCTCGTCGCAGTACGCCCTCTCCCGGAAGAGGAATCCAGGTTTTCGTGGTGGGCGCATGTGGCACTTGCACCCGACTGGGACTTCTCCGGAGCCGGTGCCGAAACTCAGGTTACCGGGCACGGCTGGGGTAATCCAGAATTCGTTATGCTGTCCACTGACGGAAGTGTCGTCGTTCAAGCCTCACGAGGGCAGGACTGGACAGATATCGTCTGTCTGAAGAACCCACAAAGGATTCGATCCCTGAGGGACACGGGCGCCAAGCTCTCCACGAGTACGTCGATTCCCGAGGAGACACGCGAGGCCCTTAGGCGCTGGCTGGATCACACGTCATCTCTGTGACTACATCCTCTCGGCCGGCGGCCCTCTGGTGCCGCTGAAACCGCCCTGAACGCAGAAAACCCCCGCACCAATGGTGCGGGGGTTTCCCTAAAAATTGTTCGGCGGCGTCCTACTCTCCCACAGGGTCCCCCTGCAGTACCATCGGCGCTGAAAGGCTTAGCTTCCGGGTTCGGAATGTAACCGGGCGTTTCCCTAACGCTATAACCACCGAAACACTATGAAACTGACAACCGGCACTTTGGTTGTTCGTGGTTTCAGAACCAACACAGTGGACGCGAGCAACTGAGGACAAGCCCTCGGCCTATTAGTACCGGTCACCTCCACCAGTTACCTGGCTTCCAGATCCGGCCTATCAACCCAGTCGTCTACTGGGAGCCTTACCCCATCAAGTGGGTGGGAGTCCTCATCTCGAAGCAGGCTTCCCGCTTAGATGCTTTCAGCGGTTATCCCTCCCGAACGTAGCCAACCAGCCATGCCCTTGGCAGGACAACTGGCACACCAGAGGTTCGTCCGTCCCGGTCCTCTCGTACTAGGGACAGCCCTTCTCAAGACTCCTACGCGCACAGCGGATAGGGACCGAACTGTCTCACGACGTTCTAAACCCAGCTCGCGTACCGCTTTAATGGGCGAACAGCCCAACCCTTGGGACCGACTCCAGCCCCAGGATGCGACGAGCCGACATCGAGGTGCCAAACCATCCCGTCGATATGGACTCTTGGGGAAGATCAGCCTGTTATCCCCGGGGTACCTTTTATCCGTTGAGCGACGGCGCTTCCACAAGCCACCGCCGGATCACTAGTCCCGACTTTCGTCCCTGCTCGACCCGTCGGTCTCACAGTCAAGCTCCCTTGTGCACTTACACTCAACACCTGATTACCAACCAGGCTGAGGGAACCTTTGGGCGCCTCCGTTACTCTTTAGGAGGCAACCGCCCCAGTTAAACTACCCATCAGACACTGTCCCTGATCCGGATCACGGACCCAGGTTAGACATCCAGCACGACCAGACTGGTATTTCAACGACGACTCCACCCACACTGGCGTATGAGCTTCAAAGTCTCCCAGCTATCCTACACAAGCCGAACCGAACACCAATATCAAACTGTAGTAAAGGTCCCGGGGTCTTTCCGTCCTGCTGCGCGAAACGAGCATCTTTACTCGTAGTGCAATTTCACCGGGCCTATGGTTGAGACAGTCGAGAAGTCGTTACGCCATTCGTGCAGGTCGGAACTTACCCGACAAGGAATTTCGCTACCTTAGGATGGTTATAGTTACCACCGCCGTTTACTGGCGCTTAAGTTCTCAGCTTCGCCCCACCGAAATGGAGCTAACCGGTCCCCTTAACGTTCCAGCACCGGGCAGGCGTCAGTCCGTATACATCGCCTTACGGCTTCGCACGGACCTGTGTTTTTAGTAAACAGTCGCTTCTCGCTGGTCTCTGCGGCCACCCCCAGCTCAGGGAGTAAATCCCATCACCGAGCGTGGCCCCCCTTCTCCCGAAGTTACGGGGGCATTTTGCCGAGTTCCTTAACCATAGTTCACCCGAACGCCTCGGTATTCTCTACCTGACCACCTGAGTCGGTTTAGGGTACGGGCCGCCATGAAACTCGCTAGAGGCTTTTCTCGACAGCATAGGATCATCCACTTCACCACAATCGGCTCGGCATCAGGTCTCAGACACATGATGTGCGGATTTACCTACACACCGTCCTACACCCTTACCCCGGGACAACCACCGCCCGGGATGGACTACCTTCCTGCGTCACCCCATCACTCACCTACTAACCGCTTGGTCCGGCGGCTCCACCACTCCCCTCAACTCCGAAGAGATCAGGGCGGCTTCACGGCCTTAGCATCACGATGCTCGATGTTTGACGCTTCACAGCGGGTACCGGAATATCAACCGGTTATCCATCGACTACGCCTGTCGGCCTCGCCTTAGGTCCCGACTTACCCTGGGCAGATCAGCTTGACCCAGGAACCCTTAGTCAATCGGCGCACACGTTTCTCACGTGTGTATCGCTACTCATGCCTGCATTCTCACTCGTCAACCGTCCACAACTACCTTCCGGTGCTGCTTCACCCGGCAGACGACGCTCCCCTACCCATCACAACACCCGTTGGGGCTATATGCTGCAATGACACGACTTCGGCGGTACGCTTGAGCCCCGCTACATTGTCGGCGCGGAATCACTAGACCAGTGAGCTATTACGCACTCTTTCAAGGGTGGCTGCTTCTAAGCCAACCTCCTGGTTGTCTGTGCGACTCCACATCCTTTCCCACTTAGCGTACGCTTAGGGGCCTTAGTCGATGCTCTGGGCTGTTTCCCTCTCGACC